>CAZWPV010000007.1:0-19137 GCA_964635485.1 uncultured Anaerolineales bacterium | reverse complement strand
TGACGGAGAGCATCACGTTACCGGCCCTCTGGCTCATCCTGAGCACGTCGTCTAGCGCCTGCATATCGCCCCCCCCCTCGCCACTGACCAATTCAACCGTGCGTAGCAACCAGAGGGTAAACGTGCGCACAAACCGATCCTCTTCCGGCAGTTGTTCCAGCGCAAGCGTGCACAACTCGGCAGTACGCTCCACCCGCCCCTGGAGCCCGGCCATCAGACCCCGCAGGGCGGTCGCCCGACCGGAAACACTTTCACCTTCCTCCTCGACATCGCGCAAGAGGGATTCGATGTGCTTGAGAGATTGCCCCTGCCACAACAACATCCAGGCATACAAGACACTTAACGCTGGACGGGCGCGCACTAGGCCATCCGGCAGTGCGTCGATCCAGCGCAAGAACGTGGCCACCTCGCCGCGCATCAGGGTCGCCTCGGCGTTCGCTTCGATCAAGTCCGCCGCCCGCTCAAGATCCTCTGCGGCCAAGGCATGGTCAATAGCCTCGGCCATCAGGCCATTTTGCTCTAACCATCCGCTGGCGCGGCGATGCAGGCCCGGCACGCGATCCGGGTGTATCTGGTGCAGCCGCTGGCGCAGCAGGTCGGCAAAGAGACGATGGTAGCGACACCATTCCCGGCGATCATCGAGAGGTACGACGAAGAGATTGGCCGATTCAAGATGCTCTAGAACGGCCTGCGATTGGAGATCAGAGATCGGAGATTCGGCTTTGCCAAATCTCACGGCGTCACACAGAGAAGCGCACAACCGATCAAGGATCGACGTTTGTAGCAGGAACGCCTGTACCTGCTCCGACTCGCGGTGCAGGACTTCTTCCAGAAGATAGTCGAGGATATAGCGATTGGAGCCCGTAAACGCGGCGATAAACCGGGAAACGTCATCCTTTCCCTGCAAGGATAGAGCGGCCATCTGTAGGCCGGCGATCCACCCTTCAGTGCGTGAGGCCAGCGCGGCGACGTCGTCGGCAGAAAGCGCCAATTCCATGATCCGGTTCAGAAACTCTTGCACCTCGTCCGTCGTGAAGCGCAAGTCAACCAGACGCAGCTCGGTCAGTTGCCCACGACCGCGCAGATGCGCCACCGGCAGTGGCGGATCAGCGCGGGTGACAATGGCCAAATGCACGGTACCTGGAAGGTGATCGAGGAGGAACGTCAGGGCGTCGTGAACCGGCTGAGCCGTGATGAAGTGGTAATCATCCAGAACGAGGATGAAGGGATCAACACCATTGGCCCGGTTGACCAGCGCCGTCAGGAATATCTCCGTGGCGGCGGCGTCCTCATCAACCTGCACGCCCACCGGCCGTAATGCCGCGGCGAGATAGGATAGGAAACGTGCAGGGTCGTTATCCCCCCCGTCCAGGGAGAGCCAGGCGACAGGCCGGCCACAGTTTGCCGCCCACGCGCTGACCAGCGTCGTCTTGCCAAAGCCCGCAGGGGCAGAGACGAGGGTCAGCTTGCGCCCCAGGCGCAGCCCCTCGTCTAGCCGCTCGATCAGGTGCGAACGTGGCACGAGGTCGGGGCGCGGCGGCGGAGCGTAAAGTTTAGTGGTCAGAAGTAGTGCGTTCATTTGCGATACTCCAATTATACCCAACGCCAGACTTCGCACAAATAAGAGACCCTCGGAATCTAGCAGACTCCCAGGGCCTATGTATGGGGCATTCTTGCAGATCGCGCATCAGCTTTCCAGGATTTCCACCCTCCCCCGCTCCCCATCCACGCGTACCCGGTCACCGGTCTTGATCCGCCGGGTCGCCACCCCCGTGCCAAGCACCGCCGGGATGCCGTACTCGCGGGCGACGATGGAGCCGTGGCTGAGCGGCCCGCCCACGTCGGTGACGACGGCGGAGGCCATCGCGAACAGCGGCGTCCAGGCCGGCGTCGTGATCGCAGCCACCAGCACGTCGCCGGGGCGCATCTGCTCGAAATCCTCCGGACCGTGTAGCACGCGCGCCGCGGCCGCCACGGTTCCTGGGCTGGCGGCGACTCCCTTGAGCGTGTTACCCTTGCGGCCGCGACCCTTCTTCAGTTGTGCGATGTCCTTTCCCAGAATCGTGGGCAGCGCCATGGGCGGGACGGCACGCCTGGCGGCATCCCAGATAGCCCGGCGCTGCGGTACGGTCGCGCTCAGGTCATCCAACGCTTCGCCTCGGTCCAGCCGGGATGCGCCTTGCCCGACCTCGTCCTGGATCAGCCAATAGATGTCATCCGATTCTGTGATCATTCTCCCTTGGACAAAACGTTGGCCCAGTTCGTGCAGCATCCGGCGCAGCAAGGGATAGCTCAGGCCGACTTCGGCCAGGCCGTCCTCGCGCAGTGGGGCGTACTTTTGCGCCAGCCCCAGGAACTTGGCAAACCATCTCAGTCGCAGGCCCTTGACCCGATCACGAACGGCCTGCGTCGCCTGCTCGCGCTGCTCGGCGCTGACCTGCTGGCGCACGTGGGGATTGGTCCCCTGTCCACTGAGGAACAGCTTGCACGCTTCCAGCAGAGGCGCCGGGTCGTCGGCCGGAACCGGATTGGCAAAGTCGAGGTTATAGATCGTGTGGCCATAGCGCTGCAGGTGTGCCTGGAAGCGGTCCCGCCACCCGCGCCAATCGATCTCGTCGACGTCCGGCGGCGTCCGGTCGCCCTGGGCCGCGATCTGCGCCGTGGGTGTGCGCAACAGGAACGCCGCCAGCCCGTCGCGCGTGCGCGCCCACTCGGCCAGGTCGTACAGCGACTTTGTCGCCAAGATAGGGATGGAGTCGAAACCAAGCAGATAGGCAGCGGCGGGTGGATCGCTCCGCCGCTTGATCAGCGTGTTGTAGACGGCGGTGAATAGTCCTTCGGTGATCCAGGCGGCCGGAATGACGCCGCCCACCAGCGCGCCGTAGGCGTCGATCGCCGCCTCGGCCAGTTCACGCACCGCATCCAGAATCTCGGTGGCTGGCAGGTCGCGCCACCGCATGGCCTGCCAGCGCTCCACGGTCGCGACGTAGCGCGGGCGACCCAGCTTGGTCCACCGCTCCACCGCGCCGGTGAACATACGCCTCATGATCCCGACGCTGCCCAGGAGCATCCGCCCCATCCCCACCAACGAGATCGAACCGTTGTAGTAGGCATACTCGTTGACTGTGATGATCAACTCTGCCGGCATTATGTCCGTCCTGCCAAAAAAGTCGCTCAACAGTCGGCCCATACTGGCGTTGACGGCCGCCAGGCCCAACGTGCCGAACAGCGGGCTCAGCGGTTCGGCCATCAGTTCGACGATGTTGTTGCGCATGGCGATGTACGCGTTCTCGGGCAGTTTCCATTTGGTCGGAGGAGCCGCCTCCGGTTTGGGCAAGGCCGTGATGGGACGGGATTGGAGGATGGCAAAACTACCCTCACCCCCAACCCCTCTCCCAGCGGGAGAGGGGAGCGCCAGCGCCCACTCGATATCCTGCGGCGCACCGTAGAGATCTTCGATCTGGCGGCCCAGGCGCACCAACTCGGCCACTTGCGTGTCGCTCAATACCCGCGCCTTGCGCTTGGCTTCAGGGACGGGCTGCTCCGCCGTCCCGTCCGGCGTGCGCACGGTCATCGTCGCCTTATCGGCCACCTCGGCCTGCCTGACCTTCCCGCGCGCCTTGTCGGCGACGACTGTGTCCGGCGACACCAGCCCGCCGACGACTGCCTCACCCAGTCCCCAGGCGGCGTTGATGACCATCTCATCGCGGCTGCCGTTGAGCGGGTTGGCGGTGAACAGGATGCCCGCCGCCTCCGCCGGGACCAGCGCCTGCACCACCACCGCCAGTAGGGGCAGATCGCGATCTGCCCCTACCCGCACCCGGTAGCCGATGGCGCGCGCCGTCCACAGGCTGGCCCAACAGCGCTTGACGGCGCCCAGGAGCGGTTCGACACCGCGCACGTTGAGGAAGGTCTCCTGCTGCCCGGCGAAGGAGAGATCGGGCAGATCCTCGGCAGTGGCAGAGGAGCGAACGGCAACGGCAACCGGCTGTGCCGGTTGCTTGAGCGAATCGCTTCGCGATTCGCCCGTCACCGACGGCATCTTGCCCTCCAGGTCAGCGTAAGCCTGAGAGATTTGCCCGGCGATCTCCTGAGGGATCTGTCCCTGCGAGAACAATCCCTCGATAGTGCGCGAAGCAGCCTCCAGCGTGGATGGTTGCGCCACATCCACCGTTTGCAGCGCCGCCAGGATGCGCGACTGCAGATCGTTCTCGGTCACAAACCGGCGGTAGGCAGCGGTGGTGACGTGAAAGCCATCCGGCACGGGCAGCCCGGCGGCCGCCAGCCGCGCCAGCGATGCCCCTTTTCCGCCGACGGTCTCCAAAACAGCTTGCTTATCGTCCAAAGGCAGTGTGTACATCACGTCCTCATTCTCGAACGTCGATTCCAAAGGCCGCCAACCGCCCGGTAAAGTGGGTATACGGCACGAGATTTGAACGCAGCGAGGGGACATGGAACTTGTCGTCAAGAGCGATATCGCCATACAATACAATCTTACCACACAAGTATGACACTGCCAATCGCCTGGCGCATTTCACTTCTGTGGCGAAGACAGCTGCTTCGGCCAGGGCATTATATAGTTGCTCGCAGTCTTAACTCTGCGGTCTGAAATGCGCCCGCGCGCGTTTGAGTCTGACGGATAATTGTGGTACAATTGGGTTGTAACGTCGGCGCCAGTAACCCGGCACAGACAATAGTTTTGAAGGAGGATTTGTAAAAACAGATGTCGAGCGCGGACAGAGAAGACGTGAGTGATCTGCTAAGATTGCTGAACTATCCCCTGCTCACACGGGAAAAAGGCAGCTCGCTGGACAGCGGGCCAGATAGCAGCTTGCTCCAAGTCCCATCACGTCTCCCGATCCTACCCCTGCGGGGTGTGGTCGTTTACCCGATGACGGCAATGCCGCTGCGCATCGGCCAGCCCCGCTCGATTCGCCTGGTCGATGACGCGGTGACCAAGAAACAGCTGATCGGCCTCGTCACCAGCCGCAACCCAGAGCTAGAGACACCGGGGGCAAACGACGTCTACGGGGTCGGGACGGTCGCCGCTGTCCAGCGCCTTTTCAAATCGCAGGACGGCACAATCACGCTGATTGCCCATGGGTTACTGCGCATCAAGATCGAAGAGTTCATCAGCGACAAGCCTTACCTTACGGCCCGCGTATCTACCATCCCAGAGATCGTCGAGATCACGCCAGAGATCGAGGCGCTGCGGCGAAACATCGTCGATGGGTTCCGCCGCCTGAACGAACTATCCCCCACGGTCGCCGAGGAGATGGCCACGGTGATCAGCAACATGGATGATCCCTTGCAGCTCGTCTACAACATCGCAGACCAGATCAAAAGAATGAACCTGGAAGACGCCCAGCGGCTACTGGAATTGGACAAGGTCTCCGAGAAAATGCACTTCTTGGCGGGTGTAGTGACGAAAGAGGTCGAAGTGCTCGAACTGGGGCGCAAGATTCAGCACGAAGCCCAATCGGAGATGGAAAAGACGCAACGCGAGTACTTTTTGCGTGAGCAACTCAAAGCCATCCAGCGAGAACTTGGCGAGGCCGACGAACAGCAGATGGAGGTGGAAGAGTTTCGCAAAAAGATCGAGGAAGCGGGAATGCCGGAGGAGGCGGAGAAAGAGGCCCGCCGCGAACTCGATCGACTGAGCAAGCTCCCCACCGTCGCGGCCGAATACGGCGTCATCCGCACGTACCTGGATTGGTTGACCAGCCTGCCGTGGAGCATCCAGACGGAGGACGATCTGGACATCTCTAATGCGCGGGAGGTGCTGGATAAGGATCACTACGACCTGGACGAAATCAAGGAGCGCATCTTGGAGTATCTGGCGGTGCGCAAACTGCGGGAGGAGCGCAAGGAGGAGCTCGAAAAGGCAAAGCCCACTGATCTGATCCGGCGCGAGCGTGAGGGCGTCATCCTGTGCTTTGTCGGGCCTCCAGGTACAGGAAAGACGAGCCTGGGACAATCGATCGCGCGGGCCTTGGGGCGCAAGTTTATCCGCCAGTCGTTGGGTGGCGTGCGTGACGAGGCAGAGATTCGGGGTCATCGGCGCACCTATATCGGCGCGCTTCCCGGCCGGATCATCCAGGCGCTGCGACGGGTCGAGTCCAAAAACCCGGTCTTTATGCTCGACGAGGTGGACAAGCTGGGGACAGATTTTCGGGGGGATCCAGCATCGGCCTTGCTCGAAGTGCTGGATCCAGAGCAGAATCGCGAGTTTCGCGATCACTACCTGGACGTGCCGTTCGACCTCTCGCGGGTCATGTTCATCACCACCGCCAACCTGCTCGACCCCATCCCAGCCCCTCTGCGGGATCGCATGGAGATCCTGCAACTTTCGGGATACACCGAGGCGGAGAAAGTGCACATTGCCCAGGGCTACCTGATCCCCTGTCAACTGCGAGAGAACGGCCTGCGCCGGAACGAGTTGAGCTTTAGCGACGGCGCGCTGCGCCAGATCATCCGCGACTACACTCGCGAGGCCGGCGTGCGCAATCTGGAACGAGAGATCGGGAGAGTGTGCCGGAAGGTAGTGACTCAGATCGCCGAGGATGGCAACGGATCGGACAGCACGAAGCCGGTCAAAGTGACGAAAAACAACGTTGCCAGGTTCCTGAAAAAGCCGCGCTACTTTCCCGAGACGGCGTTGCGCACACAGTTACCCGGTGTCGCTACTGGCCTGGGCGTCACAGTCGCCGGAGGCGACCTGATGTTCTTCGAGGCCACCAAGATGCCCGGAGAGAAAGGGTTTATGATCACCGGCCAGTTGGGCGACGTAATGAAAGAATCGGCGCAGGCAGCACTGAGCTACGTGCGCGCTAAAGCCGAGGAGCTGAATATCCCAAGCAGAATTTTTGAAGAGATCGACATCCACTTGCACGTACCGGCAGGAGCAGTGCCCAAGGACGGGCCATCGGCTGGCGTCACGATGGCCACCGCGCTGGCATCGCTACTGACAGGCCGCAAAGTACGCGACGACGTGGGCATGACGGGCGAGATCACACTGCGCGGCCAGGTGCTCCCCGTAGGCGGCATCAAGGAAAAAGTGCTGGCAGCCCACCGGGCCGGTCTCAAGACCGTCATCCTACCCAAGCAGAACGAAAAGGATTTGGAGGACATTCCCGAAGAAGCACGAAAAAAGCTCGAGTTCGTCTTGGTCGAGCGGGTCGACGACGTATTTGAGGCCACGCTAACACCGGCGGATGGGGCTTAGGGGCAAGGGTATTCTACACAAGGAAAAACCAAACCGTGGAAACAAACACCATTCTCGTATTAGATGACGACAAGACCTTCACAGGCCTCCTCAAAACGGTATTCGAGCTAGAAGGATATCAAGCCGTCATCACAACCGATCCGGCAGAACTGATGCCGGCTGCACACGAAGCCAAACCATCGCTCTTGGTGATGGACGTACACGCAGGGCGAGAGGATACAATCTGCCTGTTGCAAGAGCTTAAATCGGACGAGCAGACAAAGTCAATGCCGGTGATCATGACATCGGGCATGGATCGCTCCGACGAATGTATGCGCGCAGGTGCCAACGCCTTCATCCTAAAGCCCTTTCGTCCATCCGAATTACTAGAGATCGTTGAAGCGTTAATAGCAAAACAGAGTACAAGCACATGAGAAAACAAGGAAAAGGAAAAACCAAGCAAGAATGGAGGCGGATCGACCTACATCTGCACACCTCCGTCTCCACTGATTACCAGGAATCCAACGTTTCGTATCTGGATATCCTAAAAGTTGCAGAACAGAAAGGCCTAGACATCATCGCGTTTGCCGACCACAACACAGTAGCCGGTTATCGCGAGATGATGGAAGAGATTCAAAAGCTAGAGCTATTGGAAAAGCTCGGTAGACTACAGAAGGAGGAGAAAGAGAGGCTTGATGAGTACCGCCGTCTGCTGGATAAGGTATTGGTGCTGCCGGGATTTGAATTCACCGCCACACTGGGCTTTCACATCCTGGGCATCTTTTCGCCCGAAACAGACATGCGGGAGCTCGAGTTCATTCTGCGCCAGCTCAACATTCCGCCAGAAAAGCTCGATGCCGGCAGCGGCGAGGTGGGAGCGACGACCGACGTGCTGACCGCCTACCGGATAATTGACGAGGCGGGCGGTCTCGTCATCGCCGCCCACGCCAACTCTAACCACGGCGTGGCGATGCGAGGCATGGGCTTTGGCGGCCAGACGCGCATCGCGTACACGCAGGATCCCCATCTGCACACATTGGAAGTTACCGATCTGGAGAGGAAAGGCCGACGCACGACAGCTCGGTTCTTTGACGGTTCGCGGCCGGAATATCCACGGCGCATGCGGTGCATCCAGAGCTCTGACGCACACCGGCTTCACGGCGACCCCAAAAACGCCAAGCACTTGGGCGTTGGGGACCGGGTAACCGAGGTCCTTCTGCCAGAGGTCAGCTTCGCCGCGCTGCGGGAGGTGCTCCTGAGCGACGACTTTGCCCGCACGCGTCCTTACCACGCCACAAAGGCGCCGGTGGATTACATCCAGGCCGCGCAGGAAGAAGGCGCTTCGATCATACAGGACTTTCACCCCAGCTACAGCCGCCGAGGCGGGAGACTCTACGCCATCCTGGCCGATATCTGCGCCTTTGCCAACACCAACGGCGGCACCATCTACGTCGGTGCGAGCGCCGATCCCAAGGAGCGTTCTACGGGGATCAGTAACCCCTCACAGACAGTCAAGATACTCCAAGACGAGGTCGAGCGCCGCATCACACCACTCATCGACGTCACGGTAGACGTGCAAGAGACACAGGGCGTCAAGGTGGTGCGGCTAGCAGTGCCCAGGGGCAGCGATCCACCCTACGCCATCGACGACAGCAAGATCTATGTGCGTAGCGAGACGGAAACCGATCTGGCCGTGCGAGACGAAATCGTGAATCTGGCCCAGCGCGCCTTGGGTCAGGCCGCGGTCTCCAAGGAAGAAGCTCCCTCCAGCCACATCGAACCTCCCCGAACCGGCGTAGAGGTCGTGGAGACGGAGGAGCGCAAGGGCACGCGCTACCACACCGTGCGCGACCTACGCAACGGGAATGTGGTCAAAAACGTCACCCGCAAGTCGGCTCGCAAGCTCTGGCATTACGCCATCACCCAGGCCGAGGAACATCCGGTAGATGAAAGCAGGGCCGACTGGCGCGGCGACATCACCCTGCTCAAGAAACGGGAACACGCAGGCAAAACGCGCTACGACCTCGCGCAGCGGGAAAACGGAAGGGTGCGCGTCTACTACGGGGTGACGGAGGAAGGCATCCACAGCGAGTGGACGCGGCTGGTGGGGTTGGACACAGAGAGTGACTGACACGTAGCACACCGTCAGGAGGACAAGCCGCGCTCAAAAAGCGCGGCTACGTTTATTGTTGGAAAGGCGCTTCAGCGATGCGATACCATTCGCTACACCTCGATCTGCTAAGCCTGGCCGTCCTGACGCTCGTCGTCGTGGGCTTTTTCTGGCCGTTGGTGTTCACCGCCTGTTGGATTCCGCACGGCGGCGGCGACCTGGTCTCCTTCCTGTGGCCGATGTACCGCTTCTCCGCCCGCAGCCTGTGGGCTGGCGAGATCCCCCTCTGGAACCTCCACCTCTACAGCGGCGCTCCCTTCGTCGCCGATAACCAGTCCGGCGTTTTCTACCCCATCAACCTGCTGGCCTTTGCCCTGTTCGGCGAACCCTCCTACCAGGTTATGGAAGGCCTGGTCGTCTTTCACATCTGGCTGGCGGGCGCAAGCACGTTCGCCCTGTTGCGAGGGCTGGGGCTGCGGCGAGTGGCGGCGGTGTTCGGTGGCGTGGCTTTCGCCCTCTCCGATCTCTTTGTCACCCACATCGGGAACCTGAACCTGAACGCGACGGTGGCCTGGATGCCGCTGCTCCTGCTACTGACGCATCGCGCGCTGACCAGCAGCGGCAGACGGTCGGTGAGCTGGACGATGGGCGCCGGGGCAGTGCTGGCGACGGCGGCGCTGGCCGGCCACGGGCAGATGCTGCTGCTGATGGGGTTGACGCTGGCGGGATACGTGGTGTATGTGCAAGGGGCAATTTGCAAGTGGCAAGCGGCAAGTGGCAAGCAGCAAGTGGCAAGTGGCAAGTGGCGAGGGATGTGGGAGAGGGTTCTGGGGATATGCGCGCGCGCGGCGCTGATCGTGGCGGTCGGAATCGGCGGCGCGGCGCTGATGTTGCTGCCCGCCCGCGAGATGGCGGAACACACGGGTAGAAGCCATCTGCCCTACGAGGAAGCGACGGCCTATTCGCTGCCGCCCAAGGCGCTGGTCGGCCTGCTGATGCCGGACTTTTACGGACGTAGTGCGACGGGCTTCTGGGGCAACTGGGATCGCGTGGAGGTAGGATACGCCGGCGTGGCGACGGTGGCGCTGGCAGCAGCAGGGATATGCCAGTGGGCAAAAGCGCGAAAGCAGGAATTCCACGGAGGTTTCTTCACGCTATTGGTGGTGGGGGGGCTGGCACTGGCACTGGGAAAGCATACGCCCCTGTACGGACTCTTGTACCGATACGTGCCGCTCTTCGATCAGATGCGTGTACCGGCGCGTCTGATCGTGCTGGCCGATCTGGGATTGGCGGCCCTGGCCGCCTACAGCCTCGATAGACTGCTGAGCGAACCGGGCCGCGTCCCGGCCTGGGTCAGCCTGGGCGCATTAGCGACCGGGGCTATGGTGCTGGTGCTGGGTCTGAGAGCAGCAAAAACCGTGCCGCCCGATCGGGTCGCGCAGGCTACGGCGAGCATCGTCGCCGCCGTGGCGCTCCTGGCGCTGAGTGGGCTCCTGGTGTGGCTCACGCGACGGCATCGTTGGACGGCGTGGCTGCTGGTCGGGCTGCTGGCCGCTGATCTGATCGTGCTGGGATCGACGCTGGAGATCGAGCCAAACGACCCCACGCTGGGGTTCCAGCACCAGGACGTGGTCGATTTTCTGCACCAGGATACCGACCTCTACCGCATCGAAGCAACCGCCGGCGCGTGGCAGCCGGACGCGGCACTGGTCCACGGTCTGTACGACGTCGGCGGCATCTTTAACCCGCTGGGGCTGGCCCCTTACCACGCCTATCTCGCCGTGGTGAAAGGGGAACGGGGCGCGCCGCTGTACAACCTGCTGGGCGCCAAATATGTGCTGGCCCCCAAGGGTAAACCGCCGGGCGACGAGCGTCTGGTGCCGGTCTATGCGGACAATCCGCACATCGACGTTTACCTCAACACACAGGCCCTCCCGATGGCGTTCCTCGTCCACGAGGCAAAAGCGGTGGAAAGCCACACTGCAGCCTGGGAGGCGCTCTTTGCGGATTTCGACCCGACGCAGACGGTGATACTGGAAGAAAAGCAGGTTGAGGGCTTGGAAATAGGAGACTGGATAGGGGAAAGCGAGGGTGGCAGAATCGAGCTCGTGAGATACGAGTCGAACGAGATCGTGCTGGCAGTGGAAACGCCGACGAAGGGATGGCTCGTGTTGAGTGAGGTATACTATCCCGGCTGGCAGGCGACGGTGGACGGCGAGCCGACGGATGTGTTGCGGGCAAACTACGCCTTTCGCGCGGTGACGCTGCCGCCGGGCGAGCACACCGTCAAAATGACGTTCGCGCCGTGGACGTGGCGGGTAGGACTGGCGGCGAGCGCGGTCACGTGGGGAGGGTTAGCGGCCTGGGCCGGCTTGGAAATCGCGAGACGTCTGGGTAAAAAGCGTCGAGGTGTAGATTTGCCCCCTCAGCAGCCGATGGTATAATACGGCCCACGTGATTTCAAAATCATCAGTCTGAGGAGCACGCCATCCATGGAGACCATCTTAGAGAGAGTAGACGACATTTTGGTTATCCTGCTCACCGGCTGCGGGGGTATGACCGTCGCGTTATGGGGTGGGATGGGAATCTGGGTTTTCCGCGATATCCGCGCCCGTTCCCGAGACATCCTGGCCCAGCTACTGGCCACGTTACTAGTACTCGTACTGCCCGTCATCGGGTTTATCGTGTACCTAATGCTGCGCCCGCAAGAGACACTTGCCGAAGCCTACGAACGCTCCCTGGAACAAGAGGCATTGTTGCAGGCCATCGAGGAGCCGGAAATCTGCCCCGGCTGCGGGCAGCGAGTCAGGGGCGAATACCTGTTCTGCCCATCCTGCCACACCAAGCTCAAGCGCGCCTGCCCGGCTTGCAACCAGCCGATTCATCTGCGCTGGGCTCTGTGCCCGTACTGCGGCACAAGCATCACCCCGCAGGTACTGGAACCTGTACCCAGCAGTGCAGAACCGAAACGGGAAAAGGCAGCAGCCCCGGCTGAGAAAGCCACGCAGGAATAAGCCCTGCGCGCTCAATCAAAAGCTCCCGGCTATTCCGGGGGCTTTTTCTCATAGGGCTTCTTGCTCGCCCACGACGTGTATTTTGAGCATATTGGTCACCCCGCCGCTGCCGAACGGGATGCCCGCCATCAGCACGACCAGATCGCCCCAATCCACCAACTCGGCCTCGCGCGCGGCCTGCACCATCACCGTAACCATCTCGTCGGTGGTGTTGAACTCTTCCACCTGCACGGGCACCACGCCCCACACCAGCGTCAGGCGAAACAAGGTCACCCGATCGGGCGTCACGGCCACGATGGGAACGGCAGGCCGGTGGCGCGCCACCATGCGCGCCGTCATCCCCGACATCGTGGCGGTGATAATCGCCCTGGCGCTCACCTCGTTAGCGATATCGACGGCGGCGCAACTGATCGCTTCCGCACTCGTCGCGTGGCACCGGGGCTCGTCGTGCAACAAATGGCCATAAGGCAGACGGGCCTCCGCATTGGCGCAGATCTTCTCCATCATACCTGCCGAGACAACCGGATAGCGCCCCACCGCCGTCTCGCCTGAGAGCATCGCTGCGTCCGTGCCATCCAGGACAGCGTTGACCACGTCCGATGCCTCCGCCCGCGTCGGGCGTGGATTCTCTATCATCGACTGGAGCATCTGTGTGGCCGTGATGACCGGCTTGCTCGCCTGGTTGCAGGCGCGGATGATGCGCTTCTGATGAAATGGTACCTCCTCAGCAGGCGTCTCCACTCCCAGATCGCCCCGCGCCACCATCACGCCGTCCGCCTCGGCCAGAATCTCGTCAAAGTCAGTGAGCGCCTCGGGCTTTTCAATTTTAGCAATGATGGGAACGTCATCCTGTTTGCTTCTCAGAAACTGTCGCAGTTCGCGCACGTCGGCCGCACGACGGACGAAGGAAAGGGCAAAGAAATCCACTCCCTGCTGCAAAGCAAAAGCCGCGTCCACCTTGTCCTTCTCAGTCAGAGCAGAAAAATGAAGGGCGGCACCGGGCACATTGATGCCCTTGCGAGAGGTAAGCTCC
Organism: uncultured Anaerolineales bacterium; assembly: GCA_964635485.1. GTDB lineage: Bacteria > Chloroflexota > Anaerolineae > B4-G1 > B4-G1 > JAFGED01. Next base: position 5,776 of record CAZWPV010000007.1, on the reverse strand, counting down.
CCACCTGTAACCACCCGGCATTTCAGACCGCCATCACTGATGCCGACGACGACCAACTCCAGATGACCGTCGTCCAACAGCACCGTCTGGCCAGGCCGCAGATCGCGCAGCAACTGCGGGTGCGGCACAGGAATGGCGTCTTCCTCACTCGGCCGCGGGTCAGCCGTCAGTGTGACCACATCGCCCTCGTCCAGTTCCATCGATTCACCCGCGATCTCGCCCACGCGCAGCTTGGGTCCCTGCAGATCGGCCATCACGGCGACTAACTTTCCCTCCTCCTCCGCGACTTTTCGCAGGGTGGCGATAGAACGGGCATGCGTCTCGTGGTCGCCATGGGAAAAGTTGATGCGCGCCACGTCCATCCCGGCCCGAATGAGACCGCGCATCACCTCAGACGATTCGGAGACAGGTCCAAGTGTGCAGACGATCTTTGTGCGTGCCATTTTAATCTCCCAATTCGATCAGTGCCAATTCGTACTCTCCCACGTCATCGTCGGCGTGGCCCCTGGCAATGATACGATAAGTGCCGCTTAATGGCAACTCGAACGCGACGATCGCGGCGTCCGAACCGCTGCCGCTATCGTCATCTGTCGCCACCTGCACACCATCGGGCGCAAAGAGCTCCAGGTAGGTATCCATATCCTCGCCCATAGCGGTCATCGAAATGCTGACGACATCGCCCTCCTGCCCCTCGAACAACAAGTGATGGCGCGTGCCCGGCTCCAGTGTGGCGCGCACCGTGTCGCTATAAGCGAGAGTGGACTGCACCACCATCTCCGTCTGTGCCAGCGTGAGCGCGTAAGCCCCCGTCACGCCGAACTCGCCGCCGCGGGCGACGACGCGGTAGGTGCCTTCGACGGGCAACGTGTAATACTCGATGAGTGCGTTGTACTCCACACCGCTGTCGTCGTCGGTGGTGAGCAGCAGACCATCAGGGCCGTAAAGCTCCAGATAGCAATCCAGCGCGCCGTCCGTCGCGTCCATCGCGACGTTGACTACGTAACCCTCTGCCCCATCAAACGTCCACACATGCTGGCTCCACGGGGCCGGCAGCACCCCTTCCACCATCGCGCCGTACCACAGCACACCACCGCCGGAGGGAGCAACCCCCTCTACGCCGAGGACGTAATCGCCCGCGCCGCTGTAGGTCAAAGCGTGGATCGTGTAGGTGCCGGTGACGACGATGGGGAACCCGATGATGAGCGAATTCCCGTCCCCACCGCCGTCGTCGTCTTCCGCGACCAGCACCCCGGCGTCATCATAAAGCTCCAGATAAGTATCCAGCACACTTGGATCGACGGCATCCATACGAATCGTGACGTACTGCCCCGCCGGCGCGTCAAAGACCCACACATCCGTGCCGAGAAACAGCAATGTGCCCTGCACAGTCTCGCCAAGTTGAATCGACCCTCTATCGACCGGCTCCGGCAGCGTGGGTGCCATCTCAGCCGTCGGGCTCGGCGACAGCGTGGACACCATCGTGGCGGTGGGGACAGAAAGCGCCGTGGGCGTGTTCCACACAGGTGTTGATACAGGGAGAGGTGTGGGGTCAAGAACGCCACACGCCAGTCCAACCAGAAGCAAGATCACGCCAGACAGAACAATCCACCACAGCCTAGACCTCCGAGGTTTCAGCGTACGCTCAGTCAAAGAACCAGAGCATTCCGTCAATGAACTCTCAAACATGCATATCCTCACTAAACCTCGGAGGTCTTTTTCCTCACACGAAAGCGCAACTACCCACACCCAACGCGAGAGGGTGCAAGCAGTTGCGCCAATGGCAAACTCACAGACGTCGCGATGGCCTATCCGCGCAGGTGCGGGAAGGCCGATAGTCCCGCGTAGACGGCGTCTTCGCCCAGCTCCTGCTCGATGCGCAGCAACTGGTTGTACTTGGCCACGCGGTCGGAGCGGCAGGGCGCGCCGGTCTTGATCTGGCCGGCGTTGAGCGCCACAGCCAGATCGGCGATGGTCGCGTCCTCCGTCTCACCCGAGCGATGGGAGACGACGGCCGCCCAGCCCGCGCGATGGGACATATCGACGGCGGCGATGGCCTCGGAAAGCGAGCCGATCTGGTTGACCTTGCACAACAGCGCGTTGCAGGCCTTGAGCTCGATGGCCTTCTTGATCCGCTCCACGTTGGTCACCAGCAGGTCGTCGCCCACGATCTGCACCTTGTCGCCCACGCGCTCCATCATCAACACCCAGCTATCCCAGTCGTCCTCGGCCAGGCCGTCCTCGATGCTGATGATGGGATACTTGTCCACCCAATCGGCGTAGAACTCGACCATCTCCGCGCCGGAGAGGGTGCGCCCTTCCTTGGCCAGCACGTACTTGCCGTCCTCGTAGAACTCGCTGGCGGCGGGATCGAGCGCGATGCGCACCTGCTCGCCGGGCTTGTAGCCGGCTTTTTCGACTGCCTCGAGGATCACCTCAACGGCCTCCTCGTTCGCCGCCAGGCTAGGCGCAAAACCACCCTCATCACCAACGCCGGTGGACTTGCCTTTAGCCTTGAGCACACCCTTGAGCGCTTGATAGATCTCGGCTCCCCATCGCAGCGCCTCGGCAAAGCTCTCCGCGCCGACGGGCATGACCATGAACTCTTGCAGATCGGGACCGTCCATCGCGTGCTTGCCGCCGTTGAGAATGTTCATCATCGGTACCGGCAGCACGTGGGCATACACGCCGCCGATGTAGCGATATAGCGGCAACTGCAGCGCGTTGGCCGCCGCGTGCGCCACCGCCATCGAGACACCCAGGATCGCATTAGCGCCCAGATTCGCCTTGTTCGGCGTGCCATCCATCTCTATCATGTGCGCGTCTATGGCCGCCTGCTCGGTGGCGTCCCAGCCGAACAGCTCGTCGGCGATAACATCGTTGACGTTGGCAACCGCATTGAGCACGCTCTTGCCACCGTACACACTCTCGTCGCCATCGCGCAGCTCCCACGCCTCGTGGACGCCGGTGGACGCGCCGGAAGGCACTGCTGCCCTCCCCCAGGCGCCGCCCGCCAGGAGCACCTCGACCTCGACGGTGGGGTTACCCCGCGAGTCCAAAATCTGGCGCGCCATTATCGCATCAATTTCAGTTTCAAACATCGCTCCTCCTAAGAATAGATTTGATCGTGACGACTATGCACTCGGACATTGCAGCTCCAGTGCCTCGCACAATCGCGCAAAATCGAAATGCTCAATCAACAGCTTCTCGAACTGATCCAGCTTGGCCGACTGGCCCAGCCGCGTCTTGCCAAAGACCTGCTCGATGGCCCCCACCGTCTCCATCGTGGACCCGCGCACCAGGAGTACGGGTACGCCAGATTCCTCGGCGCGGCGCAGCACCTCGGGCACAGGCCGCAGGTGACCGGTCAGCACCAGACACTTGGTCGCCGTCTCCAGCGCCACCAGTTGCATGTCGGCCCGGTCGCCGCCAGTGATGACGGCCTTGGCCCCGGAGACACGCCGGATGCGCGGCAGCGCCTGCTCCACGTTCATCGCCCCGACGATCATGCGCTCGATGAGCACGTCCCCCTTATCAGGCAGGCACAAGAACTCGCCCTGCAATACATCCGCCAACTCCCCGACGCTGATGGCCTGAAGCTGCTCGCGATGGGGCAGCGCCCCCAACAAAGGGATGCCCCGCTGCTCCAGATATGGGGCGGCGACGTTGACCACGAAATCCATCTCCTCGCCGGGCACCTTGTTGGCGACGACGCCTACCAACCGATCTCCCAACCTCAGGCTGCCGACCAGGCAATCGTCCATGAACGACATCCGATCCAGGTAGGGCGTCACGGCGAGCGCGGGGGCGTCCAGCGCCTGCGCCACGACCGGCGTGCCCAGCCCTACGCTGAACCCCTCTCGCAGCGAAGCGCCGCCTTCCAGCAGCACGACGTCCTTCCCCACCGCCACCCGTTCAAAGTCTTCCTTGACCTTGGCCAACAGGTCCTGAGAGCCTTTGCCCGCAAGCTCCTGCATCAGCAAATCCTGATTCAATACGACGCTGACCAAGTCACACGGATTTTCGACCAAATGGAGCACCTTGCGCACAAAGTCCGCGTCCTCGTCCGTCGTGCCGCACGTCACCTGCCAGGGATGTGTGCTCAGCGGCTTGAGATAACCGACCTTGTACCCCTCGGCCTGAAAGCGCAGGCCCAACCCCAGGCAAAGCGCCGTCTTTCCACTGAACGTGTGTAGGGAAGTTACGTACAATGCTTTCATTGCTCTACTCCTTAAAGCTAACCTTGCGAAGGTTGTAGATTGAACTTGGTTATTGGCTCAAAAATCACTTCAAACCTTCGCAAGGTTCAGGATTCGGATGCCAAAACCAACCGCATATCGATCGCCATTGCCCCGCGCCCCTCCTCAAAGACCATCAGCGGGTTGATGTCCAGTTCCACAATCTCGGGAAAATCGGTCACCAAGCGACTGACCTTTAGGAGAGCGTCCACAATCGCCTCGAAATCGGCAGGCGGCTCGCCGCGCACACCCTCCAAAAGGGGGAAGGAGCGAATCTCGCGAATCATCTCCTCCGCCTCTTGCGGGCTAAAAGGAGCCACCCGAAAGGCGACGTCCTTGAGCGCCTCCACGTAGATGCCGCCCAATCCAAAGGCGACCAACGGCCCAAACTGCGGATCGCGGCTCATACCCAGCAATATCTCACGGCCGCCCTGCACCATCTGCTGCACCTGGCAACCCCAGACTTTCGCACCTGGCACATAACGCCCGGCCCGGTAGACCATCAGGTCGAAAGCATCCCGCACGTCGGTTGGCGTGTCCAGGTTCACCTTAACGCCGCCCACGTCCGTCTTGTGCAAAATATCCGGCGAGGCGATCTTGAGCACGACGGGATAGCCGATCTCCTCGGCAATCGCCACCGCCTCGTCCGGCGTTTCGGCCAGCCGCGATTCTGGGATCGGGAACTCGTACGCCTTCAACACATCCCACGCCTCCAGATCGCCGATGGACACGCGCCCCTCTGCCCGCACTTTATCGAACAACTCGCGCACCACCGGGATGCAGGCCGTATATGGCTCCGGCTCAAAGACGGGGTGCTCCAACTCGCGCCGATAGGCACTCATCGCCGCCAGCGCCGCCGCCGCCCGCTCGGGAAATGGATAATTGGGGACGTCGTATTTGCGCAGAATCTCGACCCCGGCGTTCATGCGCGCCTCCCCCATAAAGCAGCCCACGACAGGTTTATCGGCTCCCTGCGCCAGCCGCCCCACGACGTGGGCCGTCTCCTCGATATCCGTCATCGCCTGGGGTGTGAGGATCACCATCACCCCATCCACGTTTGGATCGTGCAGGACAAGCTCGACGGCGTGCTGGTACCGGTCGGCCAACGCATCTCCCAGCACGTCCACCGGATTAGCCGCACTGGCCGCGCCCGGCAGATACTCCTCCAGCGCCTCCACCGTCTCGTGGCTCAGGCGCGGGATTTCTAGCTTGGCGTGCTCCAGCGCGTCGGTGGCCAGGATGCCCGGCCCACCGGCGTTGGTGACGATGCCGATCCGATCCCCCTGCAAAAGCGGCTGGTAGGCAAAGGCCAGGGCGTAGTCGAAAAGCGCCTCCATCGACGTGGCGCGGATGACGCCCGCCTGTCTGAAGGCCGCCTTGTAGGCCGCCTCCGAACCGGCCAGGCTGCCTGTGTGCGACGACACAGCTCGCGAGCCAGAGGCGGTCACACCGGACTTGATCGCCACCACCGGCTTCTTGCGCGTGACCTGGCGCGCCACCTCGATGAACCGCTGCCCATCGGGCACGCCCTCGACGTAGAT
>CAZWPV010000006.1:0-20054 GCA_964635485.1 uncultured Anaerolineales bacterium | reverse complement strand
CTCCCTTTGCCTTTTGAGAATGTGATCTTTGGGCTTCGCCTGCGCCTCCTCCTTGATCGCCTCCAGGATCGCGGGCTTGTCCTCCAGCCCGTATGGCTTCTGATCCCCCGCTGATTCGTAACGGTAAAAGACCACACCGGTCACTGGGCGCTCGTAGCGGAAATAGTCCAGCGCCTCGCGCACCCAGGCCCCGTTGTCCGGCAGCCAGCCGTGCGCGCCTTCGATCTCCCGCAGGTACTGGGGGTTTAGCTCGGTGACATAGACCGGCAGCGCGCGGAAGCGGCCGGGCACGACGGCCAGGCTCGTCTCCACCGTGCGCAGGTGCAGGTACTGCCACGTCAGAGGCGCGTCCGAGAACCGCACCCGCGAGAGCACCTCGCCGGGGTCGTTGGTCTGCGTCTTGGCGTGGAGGAACAGCGCGTCGGCCCCGGCGATGTTGTTCAGGATGTGCAGCCACCAGTCGCGGTTGTTCGAGCTGGGACCAAAGTATGGGTCAAGCGGCGGCGGGCCGAGACGGGCTCTGCCGCCCACCCGCTGCCATATCTCGTTATAGATCTCGGTGACGTACTGCGGCGACAGCGCGAACACGTCGTTCGTCCCAAAGCCCGGCCACTCGCTGCGGTTGTTCGGCTCGTTGCCGACGTGAAAGTATTCCACGCCCTTGGCCGCCAGTATCGTCTCCACGACGGCGTCCACGAACGCGCCCCTGTCCTGCGGGCGCGGCAGCGTCCCCGTGCCGTCGGCGTAGCCCCAGTTGAGGCGGGCGATGACGGCGATACCCGCTTCCTGCAAATGCGTGCAGTCGATCTGCACCGGCCGGCGCTGCACCACGTAGTGCGCCAGGCAGCAGCCCTCCAGCCCCTGGGCGGCTATCCACTCTCCCCCGCGCTCGTCGTGCAGGCCGATGGCCACTGTGTGGGGTAGGGGAGGCGAGCCGTTCAGGTTGACGTGGGCCGCCCGAATGCCCGCGTAGTCGGTGGCGGCCTTGCGTTTCCGCATCCCATCCCACGTGTCGATGACCCACAGGGTGTCCCCCTCGACGTCCTCCAGGTAGACAAAGTGGCCGCCGTCGGCCTGCCTGAGGATGATCTCCCAGCCGGCCCTGAGCAGCCGCCTCAACTCCTGCGCGGAGCGCGCCTGGTTGTCCTTGATGTGGTCGTCGAAAACGGGGAACAGGGGGATGGTGGTCTCCCAGGCCATCAAGTTGTCGTTGAAATAGCCGGCCCGGGCGGCCACCAGCAGCTTGTCGAGCATCGGCGGGGTGGCGTCCCGCTGGTAGACCTTGCGCAGGATGATGGTCAGGCCGGTCAGGAAGCACCCGTAGCCGCCGATGGTCTCGCCGTCGCCGGGATCGTCGGGTTGCGCGCCAAAGTCGTACCTCGCCCAGCGAGGGTCGCTCTGGCCCAGGGCGATGTCCTCCTCCAGCGCGGGCAGGAGCTGAAGCGCCATCTCCCAGGGACTCTCCGTCTCGATGGCCTGATAGTCGGCGCCGGGATAGTGGGCGTCGCACCAGGCTTTCAGCGCCCCGTTCCATTTCTCGGGATTGACGGCGATGATCCCGCGCGCCTGCGGCCCGACGCCGGCGTCGTCCGCCGAGTGGCCGATTGTCCACATCTGGCCGGAGGAGCCGATGGCGGCGGCGGTGCGCCATTCGATGCACTCGACGGCGTCCTCGATCTGCGGCAAAAGCACGTAGGTGCGCGTGTAGGTTGCCTGCGGCCCCACGCCGATGGGCTTCTTGAAACTGTTGCTTGCCCAATAGGCATAGGACGAAGGACATGGGGGCAGTTGCTTTCTGACGCGCGCCGCCCGGATCCCGGCGTAATCGGCGGCGGCCTTTTCTTCTCGCTCACCATTCCACGTATCGATGACGTGCAGGGTGTTTTCTTTGACGCTCTCCAGGTAGGCGAAGTGATCGCCATCCGTCTGCCTGAGGATGACCTCCCAGCCGTCCCTGAGTAGTTGTTTCAGTTCTTGTGCGGATCGCGCCTGCTCGTCTTTTGCGCTCTGTTCAAAGATCGGGAACAGGGGGATGGCGCTCTCCCACGCCAGGACGTCCTCCTCGCCGTAGGCGGCGCGGGCGGCCACCAGCAGCTTGTCGAGCACTGGGGGGGTGACGTCGCGCCGGTAGACCTTACGCAGGACGATGGCCAGGTTTGCCAGGAGGTTCCCGCAGCTGCCGATGGTCTCCTGGCCGGCGGGATCGTCGGGCTCCTCCCCAAAGTCATAGTCCGCCCAGCGGGGATCGGTCTGCGCCAGGGCGATGTCCTCCTCCAGTGCGGGCAGAAGCTTGACCGCCGCCTCCCACGCGCTCTCCGACTCGATGGCCTGGTAGTCGGCGCGGGGGTAGCGCCTGTCGTACCACGCTTTCAGGTCCCGCCCCCACGCCGCGGGGTTGATGGCGACGATCTCGCGCGCCTCCGGCCCGACGCCGGCGTCGTCGATCGAGTGGCCGACCGTGCGCATCTGCCCGGCGGAGCCGATTGCGGCGGCGGTGCGCCATTCGATCCGCTCGACGGCGTCCTCGATCTGCGGCAGGAGCACGTAGGTGCGCGTGTAGGCCTCTCGCGGCGGCACGTAGCCCGGCGACTTTTGCGCGCTGCCTTTCAGATCGGCTAGCTCCCCCGCGTCGTCCTCCGATTGTTGCGCCAGCCTCACCGCCAGCTCCGCCGGCGACGCGGCTTCGACGGGCACGTACACCGCGCCCGGATAGTGGGTCTCGAAAAAGCTGCGCAGGTCGCCGGGCCAGCGGTGCGGGTTGACGGCGATCACGCGCCGCGTCTCCAGGTCGCCGATCCCGGCATCGTCGGCGCTGCTGCCGACGGTGTGGCGCTTCCTGTCCCACGTCGCTTGTATCACGGCCCGCGTCCAGGCGGCGTCCGCGTCGGGAGGCAGCAGGACGTAGGTGCGCTCGTATTGGACGCGCGGCTCGCCTCTGGGGCCGGATGGGGGTGGTGTGGAAATGTTCTCCACGTTCTTTTCGTGCGGGCTTCCGGCGGTGGGAAAGATCAGGCAGCGATGGCTTTTCTCTTCCCCCCAGTCGGCCTCGACTCCGCCGTTTCTTACCAAGTTGTTTGGCATGGACCACTCCTACATCCTTCTCCGTAGGGCGGTAGGCAACCGTAGGTTGCACGCTAACCGCCGGGTCGGATAGTCAAATCCGACCTACCGTGGGAGGGCGGGTATCATTTTGACGTGGAGAGCTTGAGCACTTCGCCCTCTTGGTTCATCGTGACGCGCACTGTGCGCGCCAGATGCCCACCGTCCGGCAGAGGGATGCTCTTCTGAAAGGTCAGCACGAAGACGGCTCCGGCCTGAACACCCTTGGGCTGCGCCGGTCCCTCCGAGACGGTCGGCTCGGTTCCTGCCATCTCGGTCCACTCGGCGCGCACGATACTTTTCGCCTTGGCGATGTGCTCTGGGGCCAGTTTAGACAATGCCCACGCCCTCCACCCTGACCCGCCTGCGGGATCGCATGAAGGCGGGTATGGCCAACTCGTCCCCAAGTATCTCCGCCAGGGCGAGTTGCTCCACCTGTGATTGGGGAAGCTGCTCCGCCTGCACTGGGGAGGGCCGCTCTTCCTGTGGCTGCGTCTCGCTTTGAGCGGCTGGCTTTTTCCTGGCCTTTGTCCCCGTGGCTATCAGCGTGATCTCGACCCGGCCTTCCATCCTGGGGTCGATCACGGTGCCGAACAGGACCTGGGCGTGCGGCCTGGTCGATCGTGATATGGTCTCCATGGCCTGGTTGACCTCCGCCAGCGTGAGGTCTTCTCCGCCGGTGATGTTGACCAGCAGGCCCTCCGTGTCGCTGATCGAGTCTACGTCGAGGAGCGGGTTCTTGAGCGCCGCCCTCACTGCCTCGAGGGCCTTGCCGCCCCCTTCGCCGTGGCCGATGGATATGTGCGCCCCGTCCGACCCGCGTAAGATGGCTCTGACGTCCGCAAAGTCGAGGTTGATCAGGCCGGGTCTCGTGATCAGCTCGGAGATGCCCTGGATGACCTGGCGCAGCACCTCGTCGGCGATGCGGAAGGCGACGTCGAGCGAGATCCATTTGTTGACGATCTCGATCAGGCGGTCGTTGGGGACCACGATCAGCGTGTCGACGTACTCGCTCAGGCATTCGGCGCCGTCGCGGGCGACCGTCGCCCGCCGGGTACCCTCGAAGGCGAAGGGTTTGGTGACCACGGCGATGGTCAGCGCGCCGTCCTCGCGGGCAATCTGGGCCACGATGGGCGCCGCGCCCGTGCCCGTGCCGCCTCCCATCCCCGCCGCGATGAACGCCATGTCGGCGCCGCGCAGGGCCGCCCTGATCTGCTCGCGGCTTTCGAGGGCGGCCTCGGCCCCGATGGCGGGGTCTCCCCCCGTGCCCAGAGACCTGGTGAGCTTTGCGCCCAGGTGGATCTTGCAGGGCGCTTCCGAGCGGGCCAGCGCCTGGGTGTCGCTGTTGATGGCGACAAAGTCGACGCCCGCGATGCCCAGTTGGATCATCCTATCTGTGGCGTTGCAGCCCGCTCCGCCGATGCCTACGACCTTTATCACGGGGCCTTTCCAATAACTCGTATCCATGATGGAACCTCCTCTGATGAAAACCGTGTTGTGCTCGTGCTTTCAAATCTCCAGGTGAGCCAATCTCTCCGCGATAGCTGCGCCTTCGTCCGTCGTCTGAGCGTCGACCTCCTGCCAGCGCTGCGGGCTCCATACTTCCAGGTGGGTGCACAGCCCGACCACGACGGCCTCGTCCTTGATGTCCGCGTAGCACCGCAGGTCGTTTGGCAGGGGAATCTGCCCTGCCTGATCCGGCGTGCACGTCAGCGCCCCCGAGAACATCAGGCGGGCGAAGGAGCGAGCGTCCGGGTTGGTGAGCGAGAGCCGGCGCTGCATTTTCTCGACCAGCCTGCGCCACTCCCCGGCGGGGTAGATGAACAGGCAGCGGTCTATGCCGCGCGTGATAGTCAGCCCCTCGCCAAGCTCCGGCGAGAGCTCGACCGGGATGGCCAGTCTTTTATCGGCGCTGCAGTGGAACTCGCCTAGAAGCATTTTTCGATACCTCGACGGTAGGCCGGATTGGCAATCCGGCTCACTTGGACATCGCCATCTTCAGGATGTGGCCGCCTTCGTCGACCGTGACCTTGATGATCTGATGGTGCGCGCCGTCGTGCTCGCCGGGGATGTCCTTTTCCAGGATGAAGGCCCACTTCCCGGCGTGCTTCGTGCCCGCCTTGGCGGTCTTGCCGGAGAGCGCGCACCGCCGGTCGCAGTTCCCGTTGCACGGTGTCAGCCGGGCCGCGCGCACCTGCGCCTCGGCCATGTACGGCAGATCCGCCTCGATGTGCCGCTTGACTTTGGCGACCAGTTCCTCGGAGACGTGCGCCTTTTGGAACTTGTTCTTCTTCTGGCACACGAGGGGCGGGCAGGCGGTCTCACACAGGACCCGCGCGCCTGTTGCATCTCGCAGGGTTGTGGCCGAGAGCGACGGGTCCCCATACAGCACGAAGCTGACGAGCGTCTTCTGATCCTCGCCATCCAGGTAGCCCTGGCGCTCCTGCATCTCCTGGGCCAGGGCGACCTTGGCGTATTTGAGCGCCTCGCCCACGGTCAGGCCGGCCTGCAACCCCTCCCAGAAGCGCTTGCCGACCAGATCGGCGCCCATCAGTGGCGGGGCGAGGGAGCCGTAAGAGACCTTGGTCGAGCCGACCAGTGCCAGCGCCCGGGATGCCAGGAACTGCAGGGCGATGGAGCTTGCCGGGTCCTTGCCCAGGACGTTGGCCCCGTAGCAGGCCTCGGTGAAGACGACCGAGTCGGCGTGCTGCTCGGCGCTCAGGTCCTCGGGGCGCAGGGCCACGGGGAAGAGGGGGTAGTCCGCCGGGAACAGGGCGTCCGGCTGGCCGTACCAGTTCGCGCCGTCCTCGACGCCGTGCAGGTTAAAGTAGCTGAAGCGCAGGCGGTGTGCGATGCCGAACTCGTCGTAGGAGAAGGGGGGCGAGGTCCTCAGGTGGCGGTCGTCGCCGATCACCTGGAACACGGCCCGTGAGGCCCGTCTCCAGATGCTGGCCGAGTATCCCAGGCCGTCTTCATTCTGCCGTGGTTGCTCTGCCTGCCAGAGCAGGCCGACGAGATCGCCCAGCAGTCCCTTGGGCGCGGCCGGCTTCTGGTGGGCCGCGATGGCCGTCTGGAGGAGCGCATGCAAGAGTGCTGCATTCCCTCCTTCTCCGTCTGGCATTCTGCCGATGGCCCTCTCCGGGATGAGATAGTTAGTGTCGCGCGACGCGTACGGATTATCGGAGGGCACGTCGGCGTCCTGGTCGTCGATGGGGTTGGGCAGGCGGTGAAAGGGGATGATCGCGTTCCCGCCGACGATCAGGATGTACTGGATCGCCCGGCCCTGTTTGTTCAGGCGGGCGTCGAGGTTGTCTATCAGCATCTTGACCTGCCAGGGGTTCGTCGCGTCGGCGGGCGTTAGCTCGTAAGGGGCCAGGGAGGCGTCGTCGTCCACGTAGGCGACGATGGCCTGCAAGTGGGTGTGCTTCTCGATGGCCTGTGCGAGTTGGCGCAGGTCTTGGTCCAGTTGCTCGAACCCGGGTTGCCCGTATCTCCCGGTTAAGCCGGCCCTGCTGGAGATCATCAGGTACACGGGGACGGCCCCTGTGCCCTTGGACATTTGCACGCCGCCCAGCGACTCGATCAGGCGATCCAGCTCGGACTGCACGTCTTCGACCGTCGTTTCCGCCAGGCCGGCGACATCTATCGGCGCACGCCTTTGGCCGACGGGAATTGGGTAAAGCAACCCAAATTTGCTGTCTGCTGTCATCTGTTTCTCGGGCCTCCTAGCGCTGGTGCTGGATGAAGGATACGGCGCTCACCGCCGCCCACTGCTTGTAGGCGTTGGCGTCGTTGGGCCGCAGTTCGATGGCCCTGCGGAACATCGCCGCGCCTTGTGGATACTGTTTCAACTGCTTGTAGATCATGCCGGCGTTGTAGTAGTAATCCGCCCGGTCCGGATCGCGCTTGGTGGCCTCGAGGTAGGCCTCCAGAGCGGCACTGAACTGGTCGCGTAACTCGTAGGTTTTGCCCAGCTCGTAATGGGCCACCGCGTCCTCTGGCTGGAGTTTGAGCATCTGCTTGAAGTGCGCGATGGCTTTATCCAGGTGGCCCAGATGCCGGCACAGCCTGCCTGCCTGGCCGTGATGGGCCGTCTTGTGGGGCGCTACCGCGATGGCGTGTTCGTAGGCCTGCAGCGCCTCGTCGTAGCGCTCCTGGGCCTCGTACACGCTGCCCAGTTGGCCGTAGGCTTCGGTCATCTGCGGTTGCAGCGCGATGGCTTTTTCCAGGTGCGCGATGGCCTGTTCGTGTTGGGCCATCTTGCCGTGGATGACGCCGATCCTGTAGTGGTAGACGGCGTTGTTTGGCTCCAGGTCCAGAGCTTTTTGATAGGCCTCCAGGGCCTTGGACCATTGTTTCCCCTTCGCGTAGAGGTTGCCCAGATACTCGTAGGCCGGCGTGTAATCGTGCTGCAGGGCGATGGCCTCGTTGAACTTGGCCAGGGCTTGGTCAGCGTCGCCCAGTTCGGCGGCGGCGTTGCCCATGTTGAGCAGGTAGGCGGGTTCTTGAGGGGCGAGCTTGGCGGCCTGCCGGTAGGCTGCTTGCGCCTTTTTGGCCTCGCCCTGTTGACGGTAGATGCTGCCCAGCTCCGAGTGCCACTGCGGGCTATCCGGTTGCAGTTGGATCGCTTTCTCCATCAGGGCGGCGGCCTGTCTGCCATTTCCCATCCTGGCGTAGGCCAGGGCCGCGTTGTGCAGGTAGCCGGGATCGTCGGGGGCCAGCTCTGCGGCACGCAGGTATCGCTCCAGGGCCAGGTGGCTGCGACCCTCTTCTGTGTAGATGTGCCCCAGGGTGTCGTGCCACGCGGCGACGCCGGGCTTCAATTCCGTGGCCTTGGCTAGGGCGATGCCGGCCTCGTGGTTCTTTCCCGCCTCGCGCAGCATCAGCCCGCGCCGGTGCTGATATAGGGCTTCCGTGGGGTCGATCTGCGCGGCCTTTTCCAGGGCGGCCACGGCTTGATCGATCTGCCCGGCCTGCTCGTGGCTGAGGCCCAGTTCGTATTGGGTTTCGGCGCAATCGGGCGCCAGGCTCTCGGCCACGCGCAGCTCGCGGATGCTGTCCTGGGGTTGCGCCATCAGCCGGTAGGCCGTCCCCAAGGCGCGATGGTGGGAGGCGGTGCGCGGGCAGGCCTCTATGGCGCGCTTCAGTTGTTCGATGGCGGCCTCGGGTTGGCCGCTCAGCGCGAAGAGTATCCCCAGCTCGGCGTGCGCCTCGGGCGGGTCCTCCCCCAGCAGGATCGCGCTTTGCAGGGCCTCGATGGCCTCCTGGTAGTCCTCTGCTGTGGGGGCTTGTGCAGGGATGCCGGCCTGCGCCAGCGCCCGCGCCCGCTGCCCGATCTTGCGCCAGATCGCGCCGAGCCACAGCAGGTAGCGCGGCACGTCGGGTGCCAGCTCGGCGGCTTTTTCGTACTCGGAGTGCGCCTTGGCGTAATCGCCCGAACCCTCGCAGGACTTGCCCAATTGCCAGTGGGTCTCTGCATCCGACGCGTCGAGGGCCAGGGCCTTGGTCAGGGCGTCTGTCGCCTCGCCGTGCCTGCCCAGCTTGTGCAGCGCCGTTCCACGGGCGCGCTGGTAGAGCGGCTCCTGCGGCTTCAGCTCGGCGGCCTGTTGATACTCGGCCAGCGCCTTTTCCCAGCGCCCCTGTGCCGCGTAGATCGCGCCCAGCGCGTGGTGGGCTCTTACGTCGGCCCAGTTCAGGCAGATGGCCTTGCGCAGCGCCTTGATCGCCCTGTCTTCCTCGCCCAGCGCCTGGAGTGCCAGGCCCATGTCGCGCTGGTAGGCGGCCTGCCCCGGCTCCAGGCGTGTCGCCTTCTCGTAGGCCGCCAGGGCCTTGGTGTGAAGCTCTTGTCGCTCGCACGTTCGGCCCAGCAGATGCCAGGCCTGCGCGTCGCCCTGGTCCAGGACGGTCGCCTCCTGCAGGGCCTCGGCGGCCAATTCGTGCCGGCCCAATTTGTGATGCATCAGGCCGACCTGGCGGTGGTAGGCCGCCTGGTTGGGATCCAGAGACAGCGCCTTCTTATACTCGTCGAGAGCGTCCTGGTAGCGCTCCTGCTCCTGAGTGATGAGGCCCAGTTGGTAATAGGCGCGCGGCTCGTTGGGGTTCAGGGTGATGGCCTTGGACAGCGCGCGCGTGGCGTGCTCTTCCTGCCCCATCTCGTGCAGCGCCCTGGCCAGGTGCAGGTGGTAGAGTGACCGTCCGGGCGCCAGGCCGATCGCCTGCCCGTATGCCTGCGCGGCCTGGGGCTGTAGATTCAGCTCGTGATAGGCCCGGCCCAATTCGTAGTACGCCTGGGCGTCGTCCGGCTCCAGGGCGACGGCCTTCGAAAGGAACCCCACGGCCTTGTCGTGTTCGCCCATCTGGCGCAGCGCGGCGCCCGCCTGGCGGTGATAGGTGGCCTCGTCGGGAGCCAGATCGACCGCGCGTTGGTATGCTTCGAAGGCTTCCTGCGGCAGCCCCTTGACCAGTAGCGTCTCGGCCAGCTCGCCGTGCGCGACCGGGTCGCCGGGGTCCAGTTGGATCGCATGCTTCAGGGCGGCGATGGCCTCCTCTGTTTTCCCCATCTGTCTCAGGGTAGCGCCGATGGCGCGCCTGTAGGCGGCTTTACTCGGTGCCAGCCTGGCGGCCTCCCGGTAATGGCGTAGCCCCTCGCCCGGGTTGCCCAACTGCAGATGCGATTGCCCCAGGTGGTAGTGGGCCTCGGCCCAGTCTGGCCGCAGCGCCAGGGCGCACTGCAGGCCGACAATTGCCTCTTTATGGTCGCCCAATCGCTGGCACACCTTCGCATAGTCGTAGAACGGGGTGGGGTCCTGCGGCGCGAACTTTGCCGCCTTGCGGAAAGCGGACGCCGCCTCCTGGTCCCGGCCTTGTGCTTCGTAGGTCAATCCCAACTGGCGGTAGGTTGCGGCGCATTCCTCGTCCAGTTGCAGGCCGTTCTCCAGCTCGTCCAGGGCCTCGTCGTAGCGCGCCAGCCGGCGGAGCAGCGCTCCCTTGCTCAGGTGGTAGGTGGGTTTCCCGCCATCCAGCGCGACGGCCTGTTCATACTGCCGCAGGGCCTTCTCATAGTCATTGCGTGCCTCGTAGACCTGGCCCAGGCTGTCGTGCAGGCCCGCATCGTGGGGCGCTATCTTCAGGGCGGCTTCAAGCTCGGCCAGGGCCTCGTCGTACAGCCCCATTTTGCGATAGATCGAGGCCGCCTGCTGCCTGTATGCCACCTCTTGCGGTGCCAATTGGGTAGCGCGCTGATACTGCGCCAGGGCCTTTTCGTGCTCCCCCTGGGCCTCGACTATCTTGCCCAATTGGGCGTGCACGTCTGGGGCGGTAGGGCTCAGCTCCAGGGCGCGCAGGGTCGCGGCCTGGGCCTCGCTCAACTGGCCCAGGTGGTGTGCTGCCAGGCCGACCTTGGCGTGATAGGTGGGCTGTCGCGGGTCGAGCTTGACGGCTTGCCGGTAGGCGTGCAGCGCTTTTTCGTGCTCCTCAAGCTGGATGTATGCCTGGCCCAGGTGATCGTACACCTGCGGGTCGTCGGGCAGGCTCTCGCGCGCCGCCTCCAGGAGCGCCAGTGCCTCCTGGGGGCGCCCCAGCTTTTGGCAGACGACGCCCGCCCGCAGGCTGTGCTCCGCCGCCTCCGGCTCCAGCTCGATGGCCTTTTGGTAGGCCACAAGCCCCTCCTCATAATCCCCCAGCTTCTCGTGGATTCGGCCCTGCTGGGCGTAGGCGTCCCCGTAGTCGGGCTTGAGCTGGATGGCGTGCTGCAGCGCCTCCAGGGCGCGCTCGTGGTTGTCGGTCTGCCCGTAGGCCGCGCCCAGGTTGCGGTAGTAGAGCGCCCGCTCGGGCTGCAGGGCGCAGGCCAGGAGATAGGCGTCGAGCGCTTGCTTCGAGCGGCCCTGGGCCTCGTAGACCACTCCCATCTGGTTGTGGGCCTCGGCGTGGCCGGGGGCCAGGGCGACGGCCTGCCTGAGCGCCTCCAGGGCCTCGTCGTACTCGCCCAGGTGATGCAGCGCGCACCCCAGGCCGTAATGATAATCAGCCTGCTTGGGATCGAGGGCCAGGGCCTGGCGGTATGCGTCCCGCGCCTCGCCGTGCCCTCCTTGCGCGCTCAGGGTCTGCGCCAGGTCGGCGTGCCACCCGGCCTGGCCGGGCGAAAGCTCCACTGCACGGCGCAGGTGGTGGAGGGCTTTTGCGTGCTGACCGGCCTGCTGCTGCGCCGCGCCGAGGTGATGGTGGTAGGCGGCGGCCGCCGGTTCGAGCGCCACGGCCTGCTCGTATTCCTGGCGCGCCTCCTCCCACCGTCCCGCGGTTGCGTGGAGCGCCCCCATCTCGGCGTGCCAGGAGGCCCGGTCGGGGTGCAATGCCAGGGCTTTGCGGAGATAGGCGGCGGCTCGCTCGTGTTGCCCCTGCTTTGTCAACGTGACGCTGGCCTCGCGGTGCAGTGATCCATCGCCCGGTGCCAGTTCGATGGCCCGTTCGAAGGTGGCCAGGGCCTCGTCGTACCGCCGCTGCTGCCGGTAAGCATTGCCCATCTCCCGATAGACGTCGGCCTGCTTGGGATTCTGCTCTCGCGCCTGCTCCAGCTTCTTCAGGGCCTCGCTGTGACGTCCCAGCCGGTTGAGGGTGGCCCCCGCCTGGTAGAGGCAAGCCGCGCTCCTGGGCTGCCGTCTGAGGGCCTGTTCGAATGCCTCCAGGGCGTCCTGGTGATTGCCCTGCTGCTGGAGGGTCAGGCCCAGCTCGCAGTAGATCTCGGCGTAGAGGCGGTCGGTCTCTTGCAGGGCGCTTTGTAGCTCGGCCACGGCCTCGCCGTCGCGCGCCATCTCGCGGTGGATGACGCCCAGGTTATGGTGGTGGATGACCTTGCCGGGCTGCCAGCCCTCGGTGGAGAGGGCGGTGTCTGATGCCGGGTGACGGTAGATGGGCGGCAGCAGCTTGTCGGGATACTCGACGGCCTGGGCCTCGTTCAGGGCGATCATGGCGGCCTCCGCCGCCCCCAATTCCTTCAGCGCGATGCCCAACTGGTAGGTGGTGGCCTTGGGGAGGTGCATCGCCACCTGGTGCTTGACCTGTTCCTGCACCCCTTGGCGATCCTCGTTGCCGACCAGGCAGCGCGCCGCCAGGCGGATCACCTCGTACCCGTCTTGGACGTCCAGCAACTCGTGTATCAGCCCTGTGCGGTCGGCGGTCAGGCCGTAGAGCTGCAGGAGCGGGCCCTGCCACTTCTCCCGCGCCTCCTGATCCTCGACGAGCTGGCGCAGGCCTAGGTCGCCCTTCAGGCGCTGTTCGAGGGCCAGGGCGGCGAAAAGCTCCTGCACCAGGAGATGGACGAAGCGCGCTTGCTCGCCGTCGCCGGTCAGGGTGAGCAGGCCGCTGTCGAGGGCGTCTTCTATGCGCCAGCCGCCCTCAGCGACGATCTTGGCGCAGTGCAGCCGCTCCAGGGCGAGGGTCTGTGCCTGCTGCAGGGCGAAGGCCATCTCGGCCAGCGCCTGCCCCTTGGTCCTGAGCCACTGGTCGGCCCACCTCGCCGCCGATAGGCCCAGGGCGAGCCGCAGGCCTTCCTTGACGGCGCAGCAGCGGCTCCACCACGGCCCCTCTTCAGCAGAGGCGTCGGCCAGGTTGAGGATGGCGCGCAGAAAGAGCGGGGTGCGGGCGAGGTCCCACAGTTGGCCGTCTTTTCGCAGGGCGAGGTTCAGCTCTGCCGCCCTTTCCTCGGACGTGTGTTGGCGCAGAAATTGCCCGATGGCGCCGTCGTCCAGCGGGAGGAGGGCCAAGCCGGGGACGCGCCCCAGCCAGGGGCGGTGCACGGGCAGGCTCTGGCTGCGGCAGGCGACGACGACGCGGGTCGCGGGGCGTTCCTGCACACAGGCTGCCAGCCAGGCCTTGAGCTCCTGCAGTTGGTGGATGTCGGCGACTTTGTCCAGGTTGTCGAGCAGCAGGAGGGGTGTCTGCTGATTCAGGATTGCCTGCAGGGTTGTGTGGCTGGCCGCTGGTTGATAGTGCCCAAAGGCCTCCAGCAGTAGCTCTTCCATCCCCTTGCCGCTTTGCAGCAGGGCGAGATCAAGCAGAAAGGGCACGCAAGCCTCGTGGTCGGTCGCAAGCGCCGCTTCGGCGCACCGGTGGGCCAGGCATTTCAGCACGGTCGTCTTGCCCACTCCCAAGTATCCGTGCACCACCGATTGGTCCAGCTCGCGCGTCGCTTCCAGGGCGTCCTTGCGGCCTTCGTACGCCTCCGAGGTGGCCTTGAGGGGCACGTAGCTGGCGCTGGCCTCGACCAGATCGCGGTCTTCTCGTAGACCAAGCAGGTATTGTTGCAGGAGCGGCTGGTCGATGGAACGGGGAGCGCGCGCCGGGATGCCGGTATGTGCTTGCGCCTGGTACTTGGTCATCAATCCCTCCCTACACCGTGGAAAGCATCCAGAAGGCTGCCAGGCAGAGTGTCACGCCGGATAGACACAGAAACACGCCCACGCCGACCGACGTGCGGACGAGCTGGTTGATGGCCGTGACCAGGCCGGACATCGATTCGATCAGCGGGGCCAACCCCACGTCGGCGATGGCTTTGCTGCTGATCTTGGCCGATTGGGCCGAGAGGCTCTTGAGCACCTGTTGGTACCGGCGGGCCAGGATCGCCCACAGCCCTGCGATGCACGAGCATACGCCGAGCAAGAACAGACATCCCGCCATCGCGATCTTGAGGTTCACGACCATATCCATGGGTTTCCTCCTTTTGTCAGTGGCTTGAGGTGCGCACGGCTCCGAGGGGCAGGCTGACGTAGAACGTACTGCCCTCGTGCATTGCGCTGTCGACCCGCACTTTCCCCTCGTGCCGTTCGACGATGGACTTGACGATGGCCAGCCCCAGCCCGGTTCCCGAAACCTCTGATGTGTCACGTCGCTTTATGCGGTGGAATTTCTCGAACAGCCGCACCTGGTCTTCCGGCGCGATGCCGATGCCCGTATCGGCGACGCGGATCACCGCGTGGTCTCCGGCGCTGTCCCGGCGTACCGATAGCCCCGCCGTCACGACACCACCGCTGGGGGTGTATTTGACCGCGTTGTCCACCAGATTGTAGATGGCCTGGCGCAGCAGCGCGGCATCGCCGGTGACGATGGGAGAATTCTCGACGGGTTCCATCTGTAAGGTGATCTCTTTTTCGATTGCCTGGGCGCGCATGCCGTCCACCGCCTCCATCAGGATCACCCCCAGGTGGCAGGCCTTGTGCTCCAGTCCCACGCCGGTTTCGATGCGCCCCAGGTCGAGCAGGTCGCTGACCAGTTCGTTGATCTGGGCGACGCCGTAAAGGATTTTCTTGACGTATTCCCGCTGCTTGTCGTCGAGTGTGCTCATCGTCAGCAGCATGCTGGCATAGCCGCGCATAAACATCAGCGGTGCGCGCAGGTCGTGCGAGACGGTCGCCAGGAACTCGGATTTCATCTCGTCCAACTCCTTGAGACGTGTGATGTCGCGCATCACGGCCACGCGGCCGACCTGCTCGCCGTCCGGCCCCGAGATCGTTGAGACGTTGGCATATAGCGTGTGGCCGTCGGGCATGGAGATCTCCTCGCTCAGCGCCTGATCGGGCGGCGCGGGGTCCTCCAGGATCTGCACCAGCCCGGGAGCCAGGCCGATGTCTTCAATCTTTTGTCCCGTGGCGGCTTCGGCGGCGATTTCGAAGGCGTGTTCGGCGGCCGGGTTGGCCAGCAGGACGCGGTTCTCCCGGTCGGTGACGATGACGGCGTCGGTGGTACTGTGGAGGATTGCCGCCAGGCGGCGGCGACCGCTCTCGGCGGATTGGAAGAGGTGGACGTTCTCCACCAGTATGGCCGCCTGGCTGGTCAGCGTGGCCAGGACGTCCGTCTCCAGGTCGCCGAGGTGTTGCACCTGGTCGTAGCCCACCCATATCACCGCCGATAGGTGATCTTTTGTGTGCATAGGCAGCGCGACGACCGCCTTGATCGGCCCGCTGAGCGTCTCTGGATCGGCCAGGCTCCGGGCGTGGCTCAGGTTCTCTACAATCAGGGGATGCGTGCCGCTCTTGGCGGCTTTGACCAGCGCGCGGTCCAGGGCCTCTGCCCCCTCCGACGGCTCTCCGCGCGACATCACCGCCTGCGGTTCGCCGTCGGTCGAGAGGAGGACGACGCGGGCGAGTTGGGCGCCGGTTGCCCGCAGAGCCCCCTCGAGGATGTATGGCATCCCGGCGGATAGCTCCAGCGTCGCCGAGACGGCCCGGCTGACGGCTAGGAGCAGCGAGAGATCGTCGATGCGGTCCTTGAGCCGCACGCGCATGCCCTCAAAGGCGGTGCCTACCCGCCCCACTTCGTCCTCGCTGGTCACCTGTACTGGTTGTACGAGGTCTCCTTCGGCGATGCGGTCGGCGGCGTCTGCCAACTGCTTGAGCGGGCGGGTGAGCTGGCTGGTGATCAAGGCGATGGCGCCTACCACGATGCATCCGAACACGATCTGGAGGATGAGCAGCGGTTTGGCGGTAAGCCAGGCTTGCTCGAGCACGACTTCGTAGGGCAGGCGGATGACGACCGACCAGTCGTGGCCCTCTGCCCGCAGGTAATAGACCAGCATCCGTCTGTTGGTCTCGGGATCGCGACTCTCGTAAACCCGGCCGCGCGGCAGCGTGTCGATGAGGGTGCTATCCTCGCCTGCATGCCACTGGGTCAGCACCAGCTTGGAATCTGAGTGGGCGACGATGAATCCGTCTTTGTCAATCAGGAATCCTTCGCCCTGGCCGCTGGCCCACTGCATGCTGCTCAGGATGCGGTTGATGATGGGGTTGGCGTCAAGATGGGTGCGCCCGATCACCGCGCCGAAACGTGTGCCACTTTCCTTGCTCTCCGTTGTATTCACCGGGGCTAGAAACGATAGGATGACTTCTCCCCGGCTCGAGCGGTGTGCCGGGCTGTTCAGGGGCGATCCGTTCTCGATCACGCGCTGCAAAAGGTTTTCTTCTTCGGGGGTCAGTTGCAGGTCCCCCGCCGGCGGCGGAGGGTACATGGCGATGAGATGCCCACCAGGGTCGAACAGCAGCAGTTGATGGAAGAAAGCGCTGGCGCACAGCTTGTTGCCGAGGATTTCTTCCAGGGTGGTGGGGTCGCTGTACCAAAGTCGTTCGTCGGTAGCAAATTCATCCAGCAGCCCCTGGCCGGTGTATATAAAGTGGGGGATCCACTCCACAGCACCGTAGGCGTCCCGCGTGATCTCGCTCACTGCCTGCGACCGCGCTATTCCAAGGGTCGTGGTCGTCACGGCATAGATCAACGCAGAGGTCATGATCAGCATCAGCAACGCGAGCAGGTACGCCAGCCTCCGGCTCAGGCTATAGCTGTAAGAGGAGGGGCGGCGCGCCAGTTGGATCGGCCGGATGTGCGGCACGAAAAAGTAGAGCGCCTGGATGATGCCGGCCGCCAGGAGGCTCTCCAACAGCGCGGGGCCGGCGTAGACCTCCGTCAGCGTCATTGCGTAGGCAAGTCCTGCCAGACCCGAATCGGTCAGGTGGCCAAAGACCAAAAGAAATACCGGTGTCGAGAGCAGGCTCGCCACCAGGGCTGCTGCCAAGGGCTGACGCCCGATGCGCGACAGTGCTCCCTTGTAGTCTTGGCGCAGCAGAACCCCGGCGAGTGCGCCGAACAGAGCGAGGCGAAACGGCTCGGCGATGCCGCTGATCGTCGTGTCGATGCGCAGGATGCCGGCGACCAAGCCCACCAGCGTGGCCGGTCCCGCGCCCAGCCAGGCGCCGGCGGCGAGGATCGGCAGAGCGCCCAGCAACGGCGTGAACGGTTGAGCCGGTTTTATAGGAACCGCCGTCGGGGGCAGAAGGTCGCTGCCTGAAAAGTCCAGCACCAAGAGGCGGTTGGTGAACAGCGGCGCTGCCAGCAGGGCGATGAACAGGATGAGTTGGCGACTGCTGAACTTGAAATCCCGGCGGAAGCGGACCAGGAGCGCCAGGGTGACTAGTAGCGTGTGGGCTGCTAGAAATACATAGTCCCAGGTTGTCAGTTCGAGAAAAACCATCTCGAACCTGGGCCTCCAGATTTCAAACGCCATGTTAGCTTTCCTTTCAGGACATGGTTTCAGGCTCACCCTGTTATTGTAGCAAGACTCGTGCCAATTTGTGCGTGGCTCTCCCGAAGGCTCAGGGGGCTGCATGAACGTGCCCGGATGGCATTTTCAGGCGGTTTTTGAACTGTTCTGTAGAGATTGGGGCCTTTCAGGAGGGTTGCAGGCGGCCGGATCGGACGATGGGATGGGGAATTTCCCGCAGCGTGGGGAAATTTGCACAGCTATCTTGCAGAGTGCCGCTTGTTGGCGGGTCGGCGAAGCCAACCCGCCTAGGCCAGGCCGTATTTCTCCAGGCGGTAGCGCAGTTGATCCCGCGAGATGGAGAGCATCTCGGCCGCTTCGGTTTGGTTGCCGCCCGTCTTGGCCAGCGCCTCCTTGATCAGTCGCCGCTCGAGCTGGGACACCATCGCCTCGAGGTTCACACCCTGGGGGGGGAGGTCGCCAGGCGACGTCAGTCCGCCTGGCGCGATGGCCCTATCGCTGAGTTCGGCGGGGAGATGGCCCAGTTGTATCTCGCGCCCGTCGCAGAGCACCAAGCCGCGCTCGATGACGTTTCTCAGCTCGCGAATGTTGCCCGGCCAGTGGTAGCGCATCATCGGTTCCAGGGCCTCTTGGGAGACGCCTGTGATGTCCTTGCCCATCGTCTGGTTGAACTCGTCGATGAAGGCGGAGATAAAGATCTCCAGGTCCTGCATGCGTTCGCGCAGGGGGGGCAGATCGATCACCATCACCTGCAGGCGATAGTACAGGTCTTCACGGAACGTGCCCTCTCGGACGGCGGTTCGCAGATCCTGGTTGGTGGCGGCGATGAAGCGCACATCGACCTTGATGTCGCTCGTGCCGCCGACGCGGCGCAGGGTGCGCGTCTCCAACACGCGCAGAATCTTGGCCTGTGTCTCGGGCTTCATCTCGCCGATCTCATCGAGGAACAGTGTGCCCTTGTCGGCCACCTCCAGTAGCCCCTTCTTCCGGCGTTGTGCGCCGGTGAAGGCGCCGGCCTCGAAGCCAAACAACTCGCTCTCCAGCAGGTCGGCGGGGATGGCGGCGCAGTTGATCACCGTGAAGGGCTTGTCCACCCGTTGGCTTTGGCGGTGGATCGCGTTGGCGACGACTTCCTTGCCGGTGCCGCTTTCCCCTTGGATGAGGACGGTGGCGTTGCCCTGCGCCACCTTGGTGACCAATTGGGCGATGTGACGCATCTCTTTGCTTTCGCCCACGATCCAGCCCTGGATGTATGCGCCGGTTTGCCGTCTTAGCCGCTCGATCTCGCGCTGCATGGTCAGTTCTCTCAATGCCCTCTGGATGGCCAGTTTCAGTTTCGATACGTCGGACGGCTTGTCGATATAATCGTACGCGCCCAGCCGCATCGCCTCCACCGCGCTCTCCACCGCGCCAAAGGCGGTGAGGACGATGACGTGCACGTTGGGTTCCTCCTGCTTGACCTTGCGCAGGACGGAGATGCCGTCCTCGTCCGGCAGCATGAGGTCGAGGAGCACGACGTCCACGGGCTTGGTCCTGATCGTGCTCTCTCCCTCCGCGCCGGTGGCGGCCAGCAGTACCTCGTAGCCGTCTTCGCTGAGGATGGTCTCCAGAAAGGAGCGTATCATTTTGTCGTCGTCGATGACCAGAACGGTTGCAGCCATTTTTGTCCCCTAATTATCGATAGACCGGATTGGCGTATCCGACTGTTTGTGGGATATTTGTCTGTTGCGCCTGCGCACCGGCGACGGCGGGATACGCAGCGCCTTGCGATACTTGGCCACCGTCCGCCGTGCGACGTGATACCCCTGCTCCGCCAGCAGTTCGGCCAACTTCTGGTCGCTCAACGGCTTTGTCTCTTGGGCGATCAGTTCCTTGATGGTCTCTTTCACAGGGGTGGCGCTATCGAAGAATTTGGCCAGGGGGATGATCTTGCCGTTGGGCAGTTGGACGTATTTCCCGGCCACCGCCCGGCTGACGGTCGATTCGTGCACGCCCATCGTTTCGGCCAAGTGTGCGCGGGTGAGCGGCTTGAGGTGCTTGCCGCCGTGGACCAAAAAGTCGCCCTGGTACTCGACGAGATGCCGGGCGATATTCTGGAGCGTCTGCCAGCGCCGCTCGACGCCTTTGATGAACATCCGCGCCTGGGCGTAGAACGCCTTCCACTCCTCCACGTCCTGCTCGGTGAACACGATCCTGTTCGCCCGGCACGTGCGCAGCACTTCGGCGAACGACGGACTGATGCGCAGCCGGTACGATTGCGCCCTGGGTAACTCGATCTGATATTCGGTCTGTGCTTTTTCCGGCGAAACGGCGCCATTTTTGATGACAATGTCCGGCCGGAGGTAGACGGCCTCAGGCGAGGGCGGCGATTCGTGCAGGGCGGCCCAGTGGGCGTGGGCCGGGAACGGGTTGAGGTTATCGCGGATGAATGCGAGGGCGGCCTGGATTTGGTCGACGGTCGCGCCTGCGATCTTGGCCACCTCCGCGAGCGATCGCTTGCTCAGTGCTTCCCAGTGTTCGGCGACGAGCGTTTGGGCCAGCGGCTGCTCGATCCCCTGGCGGTGTAGGTGCTCAATCTGGATCAGCAGGCACTCGCGCGCGTCCCTGGCCGCGATGCCGGCGGGCTCCAACTCCTGGAGGGATGAGACGACGCTCTCGACGTGGGCCTGGTCTATGCCGAACTGGGATGCCACCTCGTCAAGCTCGCAGCGCAGGAAGCCGTGATGATCCAGATTCTCCAGCAAGTGCGCGGCGATGGGTAAATCCTGAGAGGAGAGGCTCAGGTGCGCTTGGCTCAGCAGGTGCTCGCCGAGGGTCGTGCGCGCGGATAGGCGAGATATGGCCTCGTCGCCATCGTAGGCGTAATCGTACGGTACATCGTATGATGCGTTATCCGCGCTGTATTCGTGTTCAG
>CAZWPV010000005.1:0-21024 GCA_964635485.1 uncultured Anaerolineales bacterium | reverse complement strand
TCCAAGCTCCGCCCCAGACTGCGCACGGCGACGGCAGCGACTAGAACCCCGATCACAACCATCGCCACCGCGTGTGGCCACAGCACGTCCAGCCCGGCCCCCTTCAACATCACCCCACGGATGATCTCCAGATAGTGGCTGAAAGGCACCACCTGCGCGATCACTTGCAACGCGAGGGGCAGGTTCTTGATCCGCACCATGTAGCCGGAAAAGGTCATGTCCAACATCGCCAGGACAAAGACGAGCAGAATGGCCTGCTGCTGCGTGCGGGCGATGGCAGAGATCAGGATGCCGTAGCCGATCTCGGCCAGGATAAACAGCAGCGTCAAGGCGAAGAGCAAGAGCAACGAGCCCTGCAGCGGCACCCCGAAAGCAAAAACGGTGACGGCCAACAGGCACAAGAAATTCAGCGCCCCGACGATGAGGGCCGGAATCGCCTTGCCGATGACCAGTTCGACACGTCGCAGGGGTACGACCAGCAACTGCTCCAACGTCCCCAACTCCCGCTCACGGGCTAGGCCGATGGAGGTGATGGTAAGCGTCACCTGATAGACGATAAAGCCCACCTGCGCCGGCATCGAAAAAAGCCTGGCGTTGAGATCAGGGTTGAAGCGCACCGTGGTACGCAAATCGACGGGTAAAACCGCCGTCGCCCCACGCTCCGCAGCCCAGTCGGCGGCAAACTCGGCGATAGCTCCATTTGCCGCCCCAAGGGCGATCGAGCCGGGGAGGCTGTTGCTGGCGTCGGCGGCGAGCTGCACGTGCGGCTCCGTCGCCGCATCGGCCATATCGGCGGCAAAGCCAGCAGGGATGACGACGGCGAGTGTGACAGCCCCCTCATCGAGCAGGCGGTGAGAATCCTCCAGCGCCCTGGGGAAGTGACAGACGTTCAACTCCTGGCGGTTATCGAGCGCAGCGACGAGCTGGCGGCTGGCGCCGGAACGGTCGAAATCCAGCACGGCCACACACAAGTCAGAGATGCGGGAACTGGTCGCCTGGGCCAGCAGGACCAACTGAAGCACAGGCAGCGTGAGGATAAAAGTCGTCATCAACCAGTCACGCAGAAACTGGATGAGCTCTTTCAGCACCAGATTCCAGATACGAAGAAGCACGAGCCCTCACAGTCAGGCGATTCTCTTCTTGAGCAACACCAAGCTACCCATCAGGTAAACGGCGCCAGTCCCCGACAGAATCAACGCCGGTCTCCACAGAGCGACCACACCCAACCCTTTCAGAAACACGCCGCGACAGATGGTGATGAAGTGAGTAGTTGGTAGAACGTAAGCAACAGCCTGCGTGACAGGTTCGTCAGAGACCGGAACGATGAGGCCGGCGATGAAGAAGCTGGGCACGAAGAAAACCATCAGGACGAGGAACATCGCCGTCTGCTGATTGCGCACAAAGTTGGCCGCCAACAGACTGACCCCCATGCTGGCGAACAAATAGGCACAGGCAAGCAGGACAAAGTCAAAAAACTTGCCGCGAAACGGCACGCGAAACCACAGCGTGGCGACCAGCCAGGCCAGCACGAGACTGACCACGCCGCCGATCACGTAGGCCAGCAGCTTGCCGACCAGATACTCCGCGCCGCGCACCGGCGTGGCAATCAAGCCCTCGAAAGACCCCGTCTCCTTCTCGCGGGCCAGTGCCAGCGTCAAGGCCAGCGCGGGCATGCACATGATAACAGCCAGCATACCGGTCACCATGCTGAACAGCGACTTGAGCGTCTCGTTGTACCAGGCGCGGTCATCGACGCGGAGGCCCGCCCACACGTCGACTGAGCGCTGGCCCAAAAGATCGACGACAAAATCGCTCACGCGCTGCTGGAGCAGGCCGATGGTCTGCCCAGCCGTGATCGAGTCTGAGCCGTCGATGATGCACTGCATCTCGGCCGGCCCACCTCCAAGCGCCGCGTCGGTAAAGCCGTGGGGAATAATGAGCACCAAGTCGGCCGCGCCGCGAGCGAGCAGGAGTTCAACTTCTTCATCGTGCCGCACGTAGGCGACGATGGCAAAATCCTCGTCGGCGCTGAGACTGGCGATAAAGTCGCGAGACAGCGAGGTGCAATCCAGGTCGCGGACGGCGACGTTGACCTGGCCCACGTCGAGGGCAAAAACGTAAGAGAGGGTGAGCAACAAAAAGGCCGGGGCAACAGTGACAAGGAACAAAAGACGCGCGTCGCGCGTAATGTGGCGTAGCTCCTTGCGGACAACAGCCAGCAACCGGGGAATAGACATGTTTAGCAGTCAGCGTGCAACCGCGGTGCTCGCCCAGCAGTCAGCCGCCAGCAACCAATGCCTACCGGAAGCGGCGCTGCCACTCCTCCTTCAACGTCAAAGACTCCAAATCATCCCCGGCCTCGAGGAAATCCTTCAGCAGCCGATTGAACTTGTTGCGTTCCTCCAACATTGGGAAATGCTGCGCGCCGTCCAGAGACATAGAGCGCACGTTGTCTTCAAAACCCTCCAGCCACTCTGGTTCCGGAACCCTGACAAGCGGGTCGTCCCCGCCGTAAGCCAGAAGTACGGGCATATCCACGAGGGGCGCCAACACGTCGCGCAGGTCATACTCCATCACAGACTGCACGCTGTTGGCGACGGCATTTGCATCGGTCTTGCGCGCCTCCATCTCCACCTCGGTGAAGTTGGCACGTCGGGATACCAGGCGTGCCAACGCCTCACCATTGCCGTCGAAACCGGCCAGTGGCCGGTTGATAGCCTCACCCATCACAGGCACGCTTACCGCCATGACCCGCTGCACCAAATCCGGCGACCGAGCGGCAAACGACAAAGCGACTAAGCCTCCCAAGCCATGGCCAACGATAGGCACGCTCGGAACACCCAACTGATCAAGAAATTCCTTGAGCAACTCGACGTAAGCTTCCACGTTGTAATACGCACTCAGCTTGTCCGAATCGCCAAATCCCCACAGGTCCAAGGCATAGGTACGATGCCTGGCCGACAACTCTTCCATCGCCGGCACCCAATAGCGCCACGAGCCCAGCCAGCCGTGAACGAAAACTAACGCCTGGCCACGCCCTATTACCTCGTAGTGAACGAGGCCTTCCTTAATGACAATAGCGCTCATCGCAGACTATCACTTGAACAACAACCACCATCCACTAATCCAGAGCCCCGACCCGCCTCAAGATGTCCTTGACCTGATTGGATAGTTCGTCCGGCGCGAAGGGCTTGACGATGTACTCCAGCGCCCCCGAGGCCAGACCCTGTTCGATCTCGACCTCCTGTCCCTTGGCCGAGAGAAAGACGATCGGGATTTCGGCAGTCACCGGATTCTCCTTCAACTTGCGGCAGGCCTCATACCCCGTCATCCTTGGCATGCGAACATCCAGCAGGATCAGATCAGGCTGCACCTCAGCGGCCTTTTCCAACGCCTCAGTACCGTTGATCGCCAGCTCCACCTCAAAGCCGGCATACCGCAGCGTGAAACCGATCAGTTCGCGAATATCCCTTTCGTCTTCAGCAACGAGGATCCTCGGCATAGCTTACCTCCATCTCGCTCTCAACTGCTACCAGATCTGCCATTCTCCCACAGGACTGTCTCGATCTCGTCAATCAGCCCTTCGACAGAGAACGGCTTGGCCACAAAACTAGCGGCGCCCAAAGCGAGTATCTTTTGCCGCTTCGCATCGTCAATCACCAAACTACCCGTCGTCACGATGACGGGAATATTCTGAGTTGCAGGGTTTCCCTTGAGCCTCTTCAGCACGGTATATCCATCCATATCCCTCATCTTTAGATCAAGCAATATCAGAGCAGGCTGCACCTCACGCGCCACACGCAGAGCCCGTTTACCCCGTGTGGTCGTCCGCACACCGAAATTATGGGTGCGCAAGGCCTCGCGCATTAACGAGAGCGTGTCCTTATCGTCATCCACCACCAACACGGTACCGCCTCGCACGAGCACCCGACGAACCGCGCGAACCAGTCGCTCCTCGTCAATCGGCTTGGTGATATAGTCCACCGCCCCCAGCCGCAGGCCATCGTCACGATCCTGCAGGATAGAGACGACGATCACCGGAATTCCCCGCGTGATGGGGTTCGACTTTAGCTGCTCGAGCACGCCAAAGCCATCGGTGTCCGGAAGCAACACATCGAGCGTGATCAAGTCCGGGCGCTCACGCTGCGCCATCTCCAACGCATCATTCCCGCGCTGCGCGATCAACACCTCCCGGCTATCCCCGGCGAGGTGCAGTCGGATCAGATTAGCTATGTCAGCGTCGTCTTCGACGACCAGCACCTTCTTTGACTCCCGCTCGGCCTGATCCTCAACCCGGGAGGACTCCCAAGCCTGGGCGGTGGGCAAGGTGAACGTGAACGCACTCCCCTCCCCCAGTTCGCTCTCCACCCAAATCCGGCCGCCGTGCATCTCCACCAGGGATTTGGTGATGGAGAGACCCAAGCCCGTGCCCGGTGCATCCTGAACCATCGGGTCTTCGGAGCGGAAGAACCGGGAGAAGAGCCTCTGTTGATCCTCCTCCGAGATACCGATGCCCGTATCCCGCACAGAGATGTACACCTCGCCGTCGCGGGCGCCAGCCGACACCACGATCTCACCGCCAGACGGCGTATAACGACAGGCGTTTCCCACCAAATTGGTCAAGACTTGAATCACGCGATCAGGATCGACAAAAATCTCTGGGAGCACAGAGGGCAAATCTGAACCCAGATCCAAGTTCCTCTCCTTAGCTCGGGCCCCCATGGCCGTGATGACCTGAGCGACCAGATCGCGCACGCGTACCACCCTCGGCGTCAGTATCAGCCGTCCACTCTCAATCCGCGAGATATCCAGCAAGTCGTTGACCAGCAGGGTGAGACGATCTGTGTTGCTCTTGATGATCGTCAGAAACCTCTGCTGCTCGCCCGTCAACGAACCGACTGCCCCCATCAAGAGGAGATCGGCGTACCCCTTGATCGACGTCATCGGCGTGCGCAACTCGTGCGACACCGTGGAGACAAACTCCGTCTTAGCCCGCTCGGCCTCCACCTCCACGGTTATATCACGAAAGACCGAGACTGAACACAGAAACTCCTCGCCCATCAACACCGGCGCCAGGTGAACGCTGACGATGCGATCCCCGAGGTCCAACCGGGTCGCCAGATACTCATCCAGCCCTTTCAGATCTACCCATTGGGAAAGCGCCTCCATCCAATCCCGAGCTTGGTCGCCATACAGGCCGAGCATCTCACCGGTCGAGCGGCCCAGTACCTCCTGGCGCGGCAACCCCAGAATACGCTCCGCGGCGGCGTTGAACAGGATCACCTGCCCCTGAGCATCGGCCACCATCACGCCATCAGCAACGCCTTCCAAGATGGACTGGCTCTTGCTAGCCTCGATTTCCTGATCGCGGAGCATACGCCCCAGCCGGTCCGTCTGCTCAACGATGAGCTTGTAAAGCTCAGCGTTGTTGATCGCGTTGGCGACCTGCGAGGCGGCGGTCTCTACCAGGCGCAGGTGTTCCTCTGCAAAATAATCAACCTGTACATGGAACAGCAGCAGCGCCCCCAGAACCGCATCACCGGCAGTGAGTGGAACAGCCAGCGCAGAACGGTACTCGCGTGCCCCTTCGCGTGGCTTCTCCCACCGCTCGTCCAATCGCGTATCCACCAAGATGGCCGCCTGACGGTTCTCGACCACCCACCCCGCCAGCCCCTCACCTCGAGAGAAGCGGATCGTTCTTCCAACGTACAATGCCTCGTCCCTAACCCCTAGAGCCGCACGGCAGAGCAGATCGCCTGCCTGCAAGTCGAGCAGAAAGATAAACGCCTGCTCAGCTCCTACAGCCTCTACGACCATTTGCAGAGCCTTGTTAAGCACGTGATCCAGATCGAGGCTGGAGGAAAGCTGTGAGGTAATCCGATAGAGCGTCTCGACCCGGTCGCGCTCTACGGTCAAATTGCTCATCGCCTCGGCCAATTCCTGGGTACGTTCCTCGACGCGCTGCTCAAGCTCTTGCGAGAATCGACTGACCCGGTCGAACAGACGCGCGTGATCCACCGCCGCAGCTACCTGATCGGCCAGTGCCGAGAGAGTCGCCACCTCGATCGGGGAGAACCTGTGAGGTTCGCGATAGCCCACGCACAGGACGCCCACGACCCCACTACCGGCCGCAAGTGGAGCCATGAGCACCGACCCCACCTCGTCCTTCAGAGAAGCGAGAGCTGACCCCGATTCCTCGGCCAGATCGTCGACCGCCAGTGGCATGCCACTTTCAGCCACCGAACCCACCAGGCCCTCGCCGGGGGCGAAGCTGTGCCCGGAGATATCCTCCAGCGCAAACCCATGTACGGCCCGAGGCACGTATCGCTCACTCTCGGTGTCCAAGAGGTAAATGAAGCTATGATCGTACCCCAATAGCTTGGGTGCCATCCCAAGGATAGCGCTCAACACGTCATCCAACACCAACTCGGCGGTCGCCGCACGGCTAACCTCGTTGAACAACGCCAGCGTATCGGCGCGGCGCTCCAGCTCCTCCACCATGCGCACGTTCTCCACGGCCAGCGCCGCCTGCGCCGCGAAAATCTCCAGCGCCTCGATGACGGATCGGTCGGGCACACGTCCATCCCGCGGCTGGCTCACCGATAGAGTCCCGTGTGTATCGCCGCCAGGCCCGACGAGGGGAACGAGCAGTACATCCTGGGGATGCCAATGACCGGGCTCGCGCACGACGTCTCCGGCCTCTTCGTACTCGTACACATCCAGGCGATCACGCCAATGTTCCTGTTGCTCGGCCGGGATATAATAGCTCTGGCTGATGCGGAACTGCTCGCTCATCACCTCCACCACATCGAACCAAGAGCGTTGATTCTGCTTCATCCGATCAAAGACCGGAATGGGTATGCCGGCGACAGCAGCCCAGCGCACATAAGGCGGGCTGCCCTCCAGGACACCTGCCAACACCACGTTGAATCCCACGGTCTCCTCGACGGCGTACGCGATCTCCTCCAGAACGTCATCCAGGGGTCGATCCGAACGCAGCGCCCGGCTGACCTCCAGCACCATGGCGAGCTGATCCGCCCGACGGGTCAGCAAGTCCCGCTGCTCCACCTGTTCGTCATAGCGCTGCTTATTGCCGATGGCGATGGCTGCCTGAGCCGACAGGCTCTCGACGAATCCCAGTGCCTCCTGGTCGAACGCGCCCTTCTCCGTACTTTCCAAAAAGATCACGCCCATCAGCATCTCTGCGTAAAAGATTGGCGCAATCAACATGGAGTGCATGCCTGCCTCGAAGCCGGTCTCGCCTATGCTGGCGGTCACATCAGGAATAACCAGCGACTGATCGGTGCGCAACACCTCCGCCAACGCAGAATGTGCCGCCGGCGATTGCAGCACCATACGAATGCGCTCTACCCCATCCTCCGAATACCCTGTATGGACTCCCAAGCCCAGTTCGCCACTCGCATCCCTGAGCATAATCGCTCCACAAGCTGCCTCGGACAGGCGCACCGCCTCCTCCAAAATCACAGGTAAAATGTCATCCAGCATGAGGGTGTCGTTGATCTTGCGGCTCACGCGCCCAAAGCCATCCAACGCCTCTATCCAGCGCTGCAGCTTCTCATCCGTCTGCGAGTACACCCGCGCGTTCTCAATCGCAATCGCCGCCTGATCGGCCAGCGTGCCCAGCAACTCGACATCCGCCTCAGAAAAACTGTGCGGCTTGGTGAACATTGCCGAGAGCACGCCGATGGGACGGTTGGCCCGCTCAAGCGGCAAGTCCGCAAACGCACGGAATCCCTCGCGTGCCGCCACCGGCGCCTCGTCCTGCATGCCTGTAGAGATCAACGCCTCTCCACTCACAAAGGCGTACGCCCGCCCCTCGCGCTCCAACTCGAGCGCCTCTGGCTCCGACGCGTACTCTGCGCCAAGTCCCTGAACCATCTCAAGCCGCAGCACCTGCTGCGCCTCGTCCAACACGTAGATGGCCGTTCGCTGGCAGCCCACCATCTCCAAAACCGCCGAGGCAATGGTCTGCAACACCTGCTCCAGCTCCAGCGACTCGCTCATGGCGGCCGAAATCTTTGCTAGAGAAGCCAGCTCCGCCGCCCGGCGTTGTGCCTCCTCGTAAAGGTAGGCGCTCTCCAGCGCCACCGCTGCCTGGCTGCCGATGGCCTGCAACGTCTCTGCATCGCGCTCCGTGAAGGCGTTCTTGCGACAACTGAACACCCCCAGCGTGCCGATGAAACGGCCCTGGCTCAGCATCGGAGCGCCAATGTACGACTGGAAGGGATATTCCCGCTCGTCCAACTTGGGACGCACATCCCGCCGGGCCTTGACATCGGGGATGAAAAGCGACTCTCGATGACGCGCTATCCACCCTGTATATCCCTCGTCAAGGCCGTAGACACCACCCGCCTCCCAGGCATAGGCCCGGCTTCCCTGCCAATCCTGGGTAATGCAGCATTGTCGCTCTTCATCCCAGAGCGCGACCTCGGCGACGTCGTAACCTATGACCCGATGTGCACTCGACAACAGCGAGTTCAAAGTCGCCCCCACGTCGAAACCGTCACCGACCCGGGTCGCAGGGGCAAGACGCTCCATTGCCGCTCCCTGATCTACCGACCATTCTGGAGGCGAAGACACCTCAACCTGCCCACGTCGCTCCCCCAAGCGAGCAACCAGCAGCGCCACGGGGAAGAGCAATGCCCCCGCAACCAACCCCTCCAGGACATCATTGGAGGACACTCCCCTAGCGATAGCACTTCCCACCAAGGAAAAAGCGATAAGCAGCGCGCCGGCCACAGCCAAAATCCAGGCTGCCCGCCAGCCAAATCGATAGGCAATCCACCCCACCGGCAGCAGGAGTAAATAGCGCGGCACGGTCGCCCACTCAGAGGGAACGATCACCATTCCCAGCACCAAGACCACCGCAGCGATCACGGCAACCTTGTCCGGCCACATATAATGGCGTTTCTCTGCCCGCGCGCCCATACGGTTCACCCACTCTGTGCTCAAACCTAAGGAGTAGCCTCCCGTCCCTCACGCCGCGCCGCAGCGGCGGCCTCGGTGATCTCGCGGATATCGGAAAAGGGACCATCGTCCACAGTCAACACACCGATAGCGATGGTCATCAGATCGACCTTCGTCTCGTCGCCCGCCTCGTCGCGCACGATCAGGTATCCTTGCTCTCGAGTCTGCCAGTCGTAGTGCGTTCCCACGCCGTCATCGAAGCGTCGCGTGAGGTCTTGTACCATAGGCTCGACCAACCCCCTTTCGGCAGAAATGACGATAAAATCATCCCCGCCAATGTGGCCGATGAAATCGTTAGGCGTCCCCAGGTTGTCCACCGTCTGCCCGAGGATCATCGCCATGAAACGCAACACCTCCTCACCTGCCACAAAACCATACACCTCCGTGAATGCCTCGAACCCCACGAGACCCACGTAGAGAATGCCCCAACCATCTCGTCGCATCAGATTCCGCAACTGGTCCTCAATCAACCGACCACCAGGCAAGCCGGTCGTGGGATTGGTCAGGCTCTGGATAGTCGCACGAGAAATGGCACTCTTGACCCGCAGCTTGAGCTCCTCCAGGTCAAAGGGCTTGGTAATATAATCATCCGCACCCAACTCAAGACCGTGGATTTTGTCGGAACGCTCATCCTTCTGGGTCAAAAAGATGATGGGGACGTGGCTAGTACGGAGATTATTCCGCAGCTCACGGCAAACATCGTAGCCATCCATGTCCGGCAGCATTATGTCAAGTACGATAATGTGAGGCAGTTGCTTCCGACACATCTCCAACGCATCTTCACCCCGCTGGGCCACGGCCACCTCGTAGCCGTGCGATTGGAAGTAAATGCGTAACATGTTGGAGATGTCGAAATCGTCCTCCACTATGAGCATTCTACCTTCGGACATAATTCCTCCTTATTGCTGACTGTTGGCCACGCACTGCTGCAGTTATGCATCATCGACAGATGGCCGATAACCGAAAGCCATGCTTTCGAGCCAGCCGAGCGATCTCGTGGACTTGCTTAACCTGAACCCGTTTGCCCAGCGAGTAACTTTCGTACCGCCCATCCAGTGCCAACACCATCGCCTCTGCCATACAAGCATAGGCCCTACCGGGCAAAAGTCCAAAATCAAAACCAAAGTCGACCTCACCCGGCACGTCCACTACCCCACCCGCGACAACGAGTGTGTCGCTTCGCTCCTGTGTTATGCGCGGCGAGACGTCCGGCGGGAGAGCCATATCACACACAATCGCCCCCCGCTTGAGGTGCTCAGGCTGGATGATCACCTCGGCAGCACTGGTGGCGCTGAGCACCAGATCGGCCTCACAGATGTCCTCGATCCGAGTCGAGAAACGCACCCGCCGCGCTCCGGCTTCCTCGACCTGATCCCGCACCTGCGCCAATCGGGGCTCCGAGCGGCCGACCAAAACCAGCCGCTCCACCGCCGGAGCAAGCATCTCGGCACACGTTCGGCCTATGCTCCCCGTCGCGCCAACCACAGCCACGGTAGATGATTCCAGCCGAACGCCCTTGCAGCGCGCCCCTTCCTCCAACGCTTCGATCGCCGTCGCCACGGTGAAACTGTGCCCCGTCGTGACGGGGATGTCGAGATGCCGGGCGACGGTCACACCAGCGTCGCCTACCACAGACGTGAAGGCTCCCAATCCCAGGACTCGAGCGCCCAACCGCTGCGCCAGACGGCCCGTCGCAATAATTTTAGTGTAAACTGCCCAGGTTGGCAACTCGAGCGCCTGCCGTGCTGTAAGCGGACAGGCCAGCAACCAACCCTCTATCTCCTTACCTGTGGCCTCCGAACGCACGCCGGTGACGTGCGAAAGGTAGACCGGCGGCCAGAAAGGCGATAGGAAATGAATCAGCCCCGCAGGTAACGCTTTCGCCAGGCGCGGATACTTCCGCGCCACATCCCGCTTGGGGTCGACAGGATGAATGACAAAGGCAAAACTGTCCATGCATCGCCGATCTAGTCGGGTTCATACAATCGCCAGTGAAACTCTTTCCCGTCCTTGATATCAAAAAGATCGCTTTCATCGTAGTAGATGTTCTTGGTGATCACGCGTCGCTCATCCGAAGCCACTAGGATGACGTCCGATTCAATCGCCCGGCCTGGAAACACGACCATACCCGAGCCGATGAAGCAATTGTGCCCCACGCAGCCACCCAGAACCGGCATACCGGTATCGCCCAGAACACCATCCCGCCCCACCACGCGGACGGGCTTGGGCACCAAGTTAAAGTCGGTGAATGTGCTGCCCGCACCGATAAAGGTGTTGCGCCCGATGCTACAGAACTGCAGGCACGTGTTCTGCGCCACCATCGAATCTTCCATCATCACAGTCATAAAAAGTGCGGCCCGGAAGGGGAGAAACCCTCGATCCGACACCACGCTGAGCTGAATTTGGCAATCCTGCCCAATATCCACGTTGTCCCCGATGACAGAGACGTCGATCACAGAACCCGCCCCTATGCTGACGTTGTCGCCGATGTACGTCGGCCCCTGTATGACAGCCGAAGGGTCAATACTACAATTGCGTCCCACGTGTACCGCGCCCGACGATGTACCTGCTTGCTTCCGCTCCAACATCCCGCGACATAGGAGCTTGAGTTGCTTCAATGCACTACGCTCGATGTCGCGCTCCAAGCGCGCCCCCTCGGAAAACACCCCAAAGAAAATATTGGCGGTGATGGTGTGGATCCAGTGCTCGATTGAGCAGAAGGATTTAGTGGGCAGATGATACGTCAGGTCTCCTCGTGCGTCTGACATGTGGGTAGGTACGTGGTA
Source organism: uncultured Anaerolineales bacterium (assembly GCA_964635485.1). Lineage (GTDB taxonomy): Bacteria > Chloroflexota > Anaerolineae > B4-G1 > B4-G1 > JAFGED01. Next base: position 9,250 of record CAZWPV010000005.1, on the reverse strand, counting down.
GTAACCCGCTTCCCGCGCCTCGGTATCTATGACCAAGGGGCGCACAGTGGGCTCGATGCCATGGGGGAAATACCACATATCGGCGACATACACTCCCCCCTCAGGCCGAATGCCCTGCTGCATGTTGATGGCATGGGCATTGATTGCCGGATCGTCTAGCGCAAAAGCGACCCGACAAGCTTTACCCAAGCCCCGAGCACGCCGGATGAACTCGTCCAAAAAGTGCTGATCAAAGAACAGGTTATCCCGGTAGACCAAGGTCTCCACCCGCTGGGAATCAATCCCAGCCAGAGACTCGACCTCACGTTCCTCAGTAGTGTAGGGAGCCAGGACGTCCCGATGGTAGAGCCACAGGGGCTTGTTAAGCACCCGCAGGTCGCGCGCAGGCTCGTTGAAAGGGAATATCGTGCGACTGTCTTGCAGAATATATTTGCGCATCGATCGTCAATCCAATGGGCGCTTGCCGATCAAAAAAGAACACGTGCTATCTCCGGCAGCGATACAAGACACCTCTTCGATGTAGAAGCTCTTGCCGCCGCTAACCCAATAAAGCCCCTCTTCCAGCACCCCGATGGCCAAGTGACAACAGGGCGAGCTAGACGCCCGCCCCCAGCACACGGCACAACGATCCATGATCCAGTGAAAGTGCTCCTCGCCCTCTCCCAGCCGCACCAAGTTGTCGGTGTATTTGTTCATCGTCTGGACCAGGACTTCGAATCCTACCTTGAGCCTCGTCCCAAAAGGGAGGATGCGAAAGGTCAAGTCGGCAATACCCAGTATCGGCCCAAAGTCTATGATTCCCAGCTTGAAACAAACCTGGCCGGCCCGCCGCGCCAGCCCCCGTCCACCGCGGGGGCCATACATCTCGTCCAATGCCTGCAACAACTGCCCCAGCTCTTCAAAGCCAAAGCGCTTGACAAAGTTGTTAGGCGGGTAATTTCCGATCCGGTGTTGAAGCCGAGCCAGGTTCAGGACGGCAGTCACGCCATTCCGGCCCATCACCTCTTCCAGCGCCAAAAGTACGATCCGCCCCATCTTGTTGGGCAGAAAGTACCTCGGTGACTCTTGAACCGCCAAAGCAGGCACCTCCGCCATACAAATGTCCATCCCCTGACCTGTGACCACGCCGATCCCCATGAAGGCTTTCTCAGTTTCAGTCGGACGAACGGTCTAAAAACTCGACCAGCGTCCGGTAGAACCTTTCGGGCTCATCCAACATCGGAAAGTGCCCCGAGTTCTCAAAGTAGCTTATCTCAGCCGTCGGTGCGCTCTCTGCCAGCACTTTGCGCTGACCGGGGTCCACAATGCGATCTATCCGTCCATAGATGCCCAGTACCGGCACCTCAATCTCGTGCATTCGAGGGCGCAAGTCCGTGTGACGCAGCGAAGCGATGCTGTAGTGGAAGGATTCCAACGTCGTGCGCGAGAGGTCTTTTTCGAACATCTTGTACCACGTTCGCCAATCCCGCGCATAGATTGGAGAGAGGAGGCGAGAACCCAACGAAAAGAACCGATAGAACAAACCTGCCAGGGAACGACGGGCGGACAGCCGCAACAATAGCGCCAGCCCATCCCCTACGATAGGAGACCCCACCACTGTCACTCTCTCGACCCGGCCGGGATAATCCAGCGCCACGCCGAGGGATACCGTGCCGCCCATAGAATGGCCGATAATGGGCGCTCTTTCGATCCCAAGGCGATCCATAAACTGATTCACCATCGCGACATAGTCGCTGACCGTAAAAGTACCACCCTGCTTCCCAGACTCACCGAATCCCCAGAAATCAAGGGCATAGGCTTTGTAGCTACGGCTGAGGGCTTCCATCGTCCCCCGCCATGGATTCCAGGACTCGAGCCAGCCGTGCAGCAAGACCACGGGGCGTCCACGCCCATGTGTCTCGTAATGCACAACACCCCGGTCAGTAACAAGAGAGCTCATAGAATTAGCACAACCCCGTTTTCGACAACTGGATCAGGCGCTTCGTAAACAAGCAAAGATCGTCGTCCAAGCATCATGTGACCCTATCATAAAACGGCACCGACTCGAAAACCGTTGCAGTTGCGTTAAAGTGCGGTTACAGCCGCCAGCTACAAGCAACGGTCGAACTGCCATCGTGCATAGTTCGACCGTTAGAGAAATGACTCACGCCTGTATAACAACAAGGAATTCGCACCGCCTCGCACAACACACCTTGGACACAGGACGCCTTGTCTCCAATACCCCACTCACAACCTCAATCCACGGCTTCCCCTTCATCCATTTCTTCGAGGATTGAGTAAAGGAGTTCCAGCAAGACATTTTTGACGCTTTCTCGATCGGTCGCTACGCAAGGCAATACTTTGATATCACCGGGGATACGGAGCGCGATACGCAAATCCTCAGGCTGCCACGCGTCTTCCACATCCTGCTTGTTCGCGGCGACGACGTAAGGAACGGGCGCGTAGGAGCGGAACGTGTCCAGAATATTTCGAGCCTCACGGAACGTCTCCGGCCGCACGCTGTCGAGCAGGACGATGAAACCGAGCATACCTTCAGAAAGAATCTCCCACATAAAGTCAAAGCGGCGTTGACCAGGGGTACCGAAAAGGTAAAGCACCAGATCATCGTCCACAGTGATACGCCCAAAGTCCATCGCCACTGTAGTCTGATTCTTGACACGCTCCTCTGGACGGCTTATTTTCCTCTCCGTCGCAACGACGTCAATCTCACTAATGGCCTGAATGAATTCTGTTTTGCCAGCCGAAAAGGGGCCGGTCACTACCATCTTGACAGTCTGCATAGCTAGAGCTTCCGAATACGATCTATTAACCGCATGACCACACTGCGCTTAACGGCCGGGCGGCGCGTAGTCAAAGGAGCCGCTGGACCGGGCGCCCCTGGCCTCGCGGGCAGGATCACACCCTCAGGTCGGACCAACTCTACTAAACCCGCCTGCAACAGGCCGTAGACGATCTTACGGACTTGGAAATCACTCATGTTGTTGTACTGCGCAATCTGGCGAATCGTATTACGGGGATTGATGAAGGAAACTACACGCCACTCCTCGACGCTCATGCTGATGTTACGCATGTTAGCACCCGGGCGATCGGCAAACTTGAGCGCCATGTCGAGATTGGGCAACTCATCCTGCAGTCGCTCCCACTCCTTCAGGCGACGACTGCCCTCCATGATCACGTTTTCCAGGTCAATGGCGACGTTGATGCGATCACTAAACGGCAGCACGTTCGACTCGAAGCGAAAGTTGCCATCTGGCCAGGTGAAGAGAGGGTAAACATTGCTGAGGATGTAGGAGTGTACGCTCTGGAGGATATCCGACTGGCTCACGTAACCGGCGTTAATCAACAGCAAGCCCAGTTCCTTGTCGTTCTTTGAGCTAGCCTGGGTCTGAATCGTGCGAGCCTGTTCCTCCGAGATCTTGCCCGACCGGTTCAGAATCGCAGCCAGATGGGCGTCCTGTCCCAGCGTCGCATAGACTAGCTTGCCTTCTTTGAAGGAAAGTCGAGCGTGATTGTCGTGCGTATCAATCGCCAGCGTACCTGTCTTGCGGGCCAAGTTGATCAGATTGAGTAGCTGCGTCGTACTGAAATCCCGCAGGTTCCCCTTCAGCGCCATACTTACCTCCGCTGCGACTGAAAAAGCCACAAATTTGACCCAGGAGGGTCAAGCACATCGACGAAGTGTCTCCCAAACGATTCCCCCGCCAAGCCTTCCAAAGGAGACTCCTAACGAGTCAATTATACCCTTCTTGGCAAACAAGTCAACCGCTACAATTAGGGCTATCGCATTTGAAAAAACAACCTCCGTGGTGGTAGGCGATCTCCGACCATGCCACTTGTCCATCACCCTGGCAGGTGGTATACTTAACGACGATGATCAAGCCGATCCTGGTTCGCCACTGGTAGAGCACAGACTATGACCAAGAAACACGGAAAGCGTTTTCGCCTCCTGATATACGAGCGCATGTGGCAAAGGTGGGCGCTATCCAGCTTGCTGGTCGCTTTGGCCTCAGCCGCGCTGTGGGCACTCGCACCGCGTATTCCTTTCTTCCACCCGTCACTCCGCCTGCTCATCCTCGTCCAGACACTTGCCAGTCTCGTCATCCTTGTTTACGCTTTTCTGGCGCGACGGATGGCCTGGGTGCAGTGCCGATCGGGTTATCTCCGCATCCAGACCCCCATCTATCCCCTCGCCGTCTCCTATGCCCGCATCAAGATGGTGCGTCCCTCGAACTTTGCCCAGATTTTCGACCCGGCCAAGGAAAAGCCGGGCCGCCGAAACTGGCTACGCCCCTACTGGGGCATGACCGCCGTGGTGTTAGAGGTCTCCAAGCTCCCCGTCAACGAGAAATGGTTACGCCTTTGGTTCAACCCCTACCTGCTGGCCCCCGATGTCGCCGGGCTCGTCCTCCTCGTCGACGATTGGATGGCACTCTCTCGACAACTGGACGACTTCCGTAGCAACTGGGAGCTACGCCGCGCAGCACGGCGCAAGCAGCAGTCCACCTACTAAAAGATGCGTCGCGCAGTCCTGAAGAACGAGGAGAGCAAGCTATGACTGGCGACATCTATCGCAAGCTGGCCCAACACCTAGATACGATCCCCAACGGCTTCCCATCCACAGAGAGCGGCGTAGAATTGCGGCTCCTGCAAAAGATCTTTGAGCCAGAAGAAGCGGCGATAGCCAGCGTGATGCGCCTGACCTACGAACCGGCCGCCGACATCGCCGCCCGTGCAGGGTTCGACCCCAAAATCGCTTCTCGCGTGCTGAAGGGTATGGTGCGCAAAGGCCAGATCCGTGCCACGAAAGGCAACACTCAACTGTTGTACAGGTTAATGCCCTTCGTCGTCGGCATCTACGAGGAGCAGTTGCCCCGCATGGACGCCGAACTGGCCAAGCTGTTCGAGCGATACTTTTACGAGACGCGCGGCGGCGGCTTTGTCAGCACGAAACCCGCCGTCCAACGTGTCATCCCCGTCGACGAGGCCATCCCCGTCGGCGTGGAGGTCTTTCCCTACGAGCGCGCCGTGGAACTCATCGACAAAGCCAAGTCGTGGGGCGTGCGCGACTGCATCTGCCGAGTGCAACAAAAGCTCGTCGGCAAGGGATGCGACCGCCCCATCGAAGCCTGCCTGGTCTTTGCCCCCGTGGAAGGCGTCTTCCGGGGCAATGGGCCGGATCGCCCCATCAGCAAGGAGGAAGCGCTGCAAATCCTGCGCCAGGCCAAAGAGGCGGGACTGATCCACTCCACCGGCAACTATCAGGATGGGCACTCGTACATCTGCAACTGCTGCACCTGCTGCTGTGGTATCCTGCGCAGCGTGGTCGAGTTCGACATTCCCACCACCACCATCAGCTCCGACTTTCGCGCCGTCGTGGATGTTGACGAGTGCATCGGCTGCGGCGAGTGTGTCGAGCATTGTCAGTTCAAGGCGCTCGCGGTGCCGGAGGATGTCTGCCAAGTCGACGTGGCTCGCTGCGTGGGCTGTGGGCATTGCACCACCGTCTGCCCCAGCGACGCACTCTCCCTGAAACGCCGGTCCGAGGGTGAGATTCCCCTGCCACCGGCTGACCTCAAGGAATGGCTGGCCCAGCGAGCTGAGGCGCGCGAGATCCGGCTAGACGAAATCGTTTAGAGTGCGCGCAGCACTCACCCCCACGGCGTCGAAGCCGCCCGCCGGACGTTGATCTGATCGATGATCCCGTTCCCCCGCCGCGTGACCAAGAAAAGGACAATGTCCGCGATCTCCTGCGGCTGCACCAGCACCGAGGGATCGAGATTGGGACGGGCATCGCGCACCAAGTCGGTGTCGACGCCGCCGAGGCAGATGACGTGCACGCGGATGCCGTCTTGCTGCACCTCCTTGGCCAGCGCCTTGGTCATTCCCATCGACCTCTTCCATCAAATCAGCGAGCGCCGGTAAACGCGGTGCCGCTTGTATGGCTTTACTCGGGCCAGTTCCAGCTCTTGCATCATGCGGGTATTGGTCTCCTGAATCTGCACCAGATCGGCGTGCTGGTACTGGAGGTTTGAGATCAGTATGTGATACAGTTCCACGTACATCAAAGCATCGCCCCCCACGCCACGATACTGCTCCAAGATCCCCCCGCCGTTATAGTTGAGCCATGGGGTACGCTTAAACTCGCGCATCAAATAATACCAACCCAGCGGCCACATCCGGCCCTTGCAGCGCTGGATGGCTGCCGAGAGATCGGGGTAGGAGATGGCGAATCCAGCGATATCGTCCCCCTTCATCAACATCGTTATCAGCGCAGGGTCGGCGACGGAGATGATGCGGTTGGCGATGATGCGCACCTCGGCCTCGGTGAGAGGCACGTACCCCTGCACCTCGGCGAAGGCCTCGTTGTAGACGGCGGTGATACGGGGGATCATCGCGCGCAGCTCGGCCTTGGTGTGGAAGCGTACCGTGCGAAAGCCACCCCGCTGTTTCACCTTCTCCGCCACCCGCAAAAAGCGCTCCGAGACGTCCATCTCCCGGTTCATATAGCAGGAGATGAGATCGACCCCCTTCTCAAAACCGGCGTCCTCGACCAACTCGCCGTAGTACGGATAGTTGTAGGCGATGCCCAGCGCCGGCCGGTGCTCGAATCCCTCGACCAGCAGCCCTTTCCCGTCGGCGGCGATGAGCCCCTGCGGCCCCCACACCTCGTCCAACCCACGTTCCCGCGCCCAATCGAAGGCAGCATCGAAGAGGGCCTGGGAGACGGCGCGGTCATTCACCACGTCAAAGTGATAGAAGAAAGCCATCCGCTTTTTATGGTACTCGTTGTAGTGGGCGTTATCGAGCACGGCGATGCGGCCCACGACCTCCTCGCCCGCCAGCGCGAGGAAGAAGGCCGCCTCCGAGTGCTCGTAGAATGGATGGCGGTTGGGATCGATCTGGGCGCGGATCTCACCCACAAACGGCGGCACCCACAGCTCGCTCTTGCGGTAGAGGTAGAAGGGAAAATCGATGTAGCGACGCACGTCGCGCCGGTTAGCAGGGTCCAGATGGTGAATACTCACGATAGCCTCCTACAAGCCCATTATTCGAAAGTAGCCCTGGGCTAACCTTGCGAAGGTTTCGACGGTGACTTGACAGAATGGCCACTGTCGACGCGACAACTTATCTAACCATAGCGCTCCATAACCTTCGCAAGGTTTTCGATGCCAATTTCGAATAATCGGTTCCTACAAATCGAACTCTGCCACCAAAAACGTGTGATCTGACGGGCGCTCGGCCAACCGTGCGTCCGTGTCTATCCAAGCGTCGGTCGATTTTTCCGCCAGCGACCCGGTGGCCCAGATGTGATCCACCCGCCAGCCAACGCCGCGCTCGACGGGATTCCGCGCCCGGTAGTCGTAGTAGGTATAGTGTCCCGACTCACCGGGATGGTGCAGGCGAAAGACGTCCACGAATCCCCACTCCCCCACCTGCCGCAGCGCTTCACGCACCTCAGGGCGATAGCACACGTGGCCCTCCAATCTCTTGGAATCGTACACATCGATGGGTTCCATAGCAACGTTAAAATCCCCCATCCACACCAAAGGCTGGTCGGGCGCATAATGCCGCCCGAAGAAGGCGCGCAGCCGCTCGAACCAGCGCAGCTTGTACTGAAAGTGCTCCGACTCGGGATCGCGCCCCTGGGGCACGTAGGTGTTGACCACCGAGACACCGCCGATCACCACCCGGATCAGGCGAGGTTCGTCCGGGTCTTCACCATCATCGAGGCCAAAAGCCACCTCCTGGGGCTCCTCGCGGCTGATGATCGCCACCCCAGCGTGCGCCTTCTGCCCCTTGAACACGACGTGATAACCCGCCTTCCGGATCGGCTCTGCCGGAAAGTCTTTGTCCTGCACCTTGGTCTCCTGCACACACAGCACGTCCGGCGACTCTCGGCCCAGCCAGTCCAGGATCAGCGTCATCCGGGCCCGGATCGAGTTGGCATTGTAAGTCGCTACTTTGAGTTTGTTCAACCCAACCTCCTCACAGAACTATTCCCCATCCAGCCAGCCAACCACCTACCCATCCTGCAGCGCCCGCCACACCCGCTCCGGCGTGAAGGGCACCTCGCGCACCCACACGCCCGTCGCATCGTGAATGGCATCGGCTATCGCCGGGGCCACACCATCCAGCGGGATCTCGGCCACCGACTTGGCGCCGAACGGACCCGTCGGCTCGTCGGTCTGCACAAAGATGACCTCCAACTCGGGCATCTCGTTGCATTTGTAGACGTGGTAGGGCCCGAGGCGCGCGTTGACCAGGCGACCCGCATCGTCGTACACCATCTCCTCGCACATAGCGAATCCCACCCCCTGCTGCAGGCCGCCCTCGACCTGCCCGGAGGCGGTGATGGGGTTGATCACCCTGCCCGCATCGACCGCCATCAGAAGCCGCTCGACGGTGACCTGACCGGTCTCGGTATCGACCGCCACCTCGGCGAACTGGGCGGCAAAGGGCGGCGGGCTGGCGGTGCTCACATTGGAGGCGCTGGCGATGATCTGGTGCTGCTCCTGCTGGTGCAGGCTGCTTAGCGCCACCTGTGCCAATGTTAACGCGGTACCATCCGGGGCAATGACCTGGCGGTCGCGTAAGGCCCACCCCCCCTGCCCCTCCGGGGCATCCTCCCCGCCCGCCGGGGGGACATGCCGTTTTTCAAGAATCCCGCTGTTTGTATTGCAAGCATCCCCCCCGCCCGCGGGAGGGACATAGGGGGGGCTAATCCCCAGCATCCGCGCAGCATGTCGCTTGATCTGCCCAGCGACGTCGAGCGCCGCCTTGCGCACCGCCTCGCCGCTGACGTAGGTTGTGCTGGAGGCGTAGGCCCCTTTATCGAACGGCGTAAAGTCGGTATCGGACGAGTAGACGATCATGTCCTCCAGCGGCACGCCCAGCACCTCGGCCGCGATCTGTGCCAGGATCGTATCGGAGCCGGTGCCCAGGTCTGTGGCACCGATGAGAAGGTTGAAAGAGCCGTCGTCGTTCATCTTGATCGTGGCGGCCCCCATATCCAGCCCGGCCACGCCGCTGCCGTGCAGCATCACCGCCATGCCGATGCCGCGCCGGACAGAGAAACCGGGTTTTTCCCAAAAAACCCGGTTTCTACCACGCTTATTGTACCAGTCGGTCGCCTCCAGCCCCACCCGCACGCACTCCTCCAAGCCGCTCGATTGGATCGTCTGCTCGTACCCCTCGCGCCCCTCGCCCAGGGCCTTGGAGAGCAGCAGCACCTCGCCCTCCTCGATCCAGT
>CAZWPV010000004.1:15649-22004 GCA_964635485.1 uncultured Anaerolineales bacterium | reverse complement strand
GCCGTTCGTCAATCCCAGCGCCTGGGCGTACAGTTCGTCCAGCGGCATGGTGCCCAGTTCGCGAGCGCCCGGCTCTTTATTCCTGGCTTTGACGCTCTCCCTCTGCACCCACCTTGCCAGGGCGTCCTCTTGCCCCGTGTATAGGTCGCCTCCGTAAAAGCCCAGAAAGTCGAGCATATCCGGCAGTGAGGGGATATTGGAGGAGTCCAGCTTGGGATCCTCGCCGGTGCAGACGATGGCGGTGGCGAGGCGCTGGTACGTATCCTGGGGCAGGTTGCGCGTGGTCGCGTTGATGAGGTCGTAGTGATAGACCAGGTAGCGGCGCAGGGGATAGGCGATGATGTTGAAGAGAGACAGGTGGTCGGTTTGAATGGTGAGCGTCTGCTCTGTGTGGTCTATCTGCGAGTCGGGCACGAGCTCCCAGGTGGTTGTGCCGCCCGATTCTACGCTCTCGAGGACGAACACCTCCATTCCTTCAAGATCGGTCGATTCCGGCAGGTCCAGGTTTTCGAGAGGGATCGTGATGCGGATGGGTTCCTCGAACTGGTAGCCGGTTGGCTCGAGGCTGAGCAGGGGGCCTTTGGCCTCGTGTTCCTTCGCCAGCATAAAGCCGGCGGTCCAGAAGGGATGGTAAACGACGTCCTGCTCTTGGCCGTTCAGTTGCTCCAAGTGTCCGGTCAACTGAAAGAACAGAGCGGGCTCATCCTGGGCCATTTCCTGAAGGTTCACTTCGGGCGGGTCGGGAACGTAGCCCGCGCGCAGGGTGATCTCTTTGCCATCGCCGAGCGCTCCCGGAGGGATCTCGACCTCCAGACCATCCAGCGGGCTACCCGGATCGTCTATCACCAGGGTGCCCCCTGCGTCATCGCGGATTGTTTGGGAGGCTACTTCGTTGCCCTGCGGCTTGGGTGCAGGAGACAGGATGGAGGGGGTGAAGAGCCCAAGCGCTCCGCACACGCATACCAGGACGATCAGCGACGCAACCGCCACGGCGATCCAACGCCAGTCCCATCTCGTTTTTGGAGTCTTGGCCTTTGGCGGAGCGCTAGGTGGCGAGGGAGCTTGTTGCGTAGCGCCGCACTTGGCGCAGAATTTTGCGCCGGGGCGTAGCCTGGCTCCGCAGTTGGCGCACTCTCTCGGGGCCGGTTGAGACGCGCCGCACTTGGCGCAGAACTTGGCGTCGGGGCGCAACTTGGCCCCGCAGTTGGCGCACTTTCTCGGAGCCGGTTGGGACGCGCCGCACTTGGCGCAGAACTTGGCCCCTCGACGTAGCTTTGCCCCGCATTCGACGCAATTCATCGTTGCCTCCATTCTTGAGTGCGACTAAAATCTGTAGGGGTGAGGGGTGTGTGTAGAGAACCGAGCTGGCTTGTGGTAAGTCGTATTATATACCGCGGGGGCAAAAGATCAAGCGATGACGGTGCCGGGACAGGAGTCTACTACGGTTGCTACTCAATCCCGAGCGTCGAGGCCTTACTCGTCTTCAAACTTGCGCGATAGGCGCGCCGGGCCAAAGAACAACACCAGCAATAGGGCAAAAATCCCGTGCAGGGCGGTGCTGCAACACATTTTCACCCACCAGGAGAATGCCAGGTTCTCAAAGTGGAAGATCGTCCCCAGCAGCGCTGTGTTGAGCAGGGCGTGATAGAGGTAGCAGATGGCTATGCTGCCTCGCGTGTTGGTGAACAGCCACGTCATGATGATCGATAGAAATATCGCATTGAGCGAAAACACGGCAAAGAGCAGGGGAGTCAGAGGCACGGGAAAGTTCGCGCCGGGAATCAGGCATATCGGCAGGTGCCAGGCCGCCCATATCACGCCGATGATCAAACTGGAGGTCAGGGCGCTTTTCGATTTCAGCAGTCTTGGTAGCGCGTACCCGCGCCACCCCGTCTCTTCGGCGATAGCGCCGCCGATGAACGCGGCTCGAAGAAAGGTGGGAAAAACCCTAGTCCACGCGCTCCAATTGATCTCGGGAGTGAGCCCAAACACAGAGATACACGCCTGCGTGCCGACCAAGTCGATCACAATCTGGCTGACGAGAATGGCCAGATACCACTGCATGCCGACTCGCCATCGTTTCCACCCCGAAAGGAGGCTCTTTATTCCGCTGCGTCCTCCCTCTAGGCCTGCCATAATCAACGCGGCGAAAGTTGGCCCAAAGAAGCCCAGGAAGGCGCACAGGACGAGCAGCACGGGCGTGCTGGAGAAGGAGACCGGGAACGGATTCAGATAGTAATACAGCACCAACGGAATCCAAATTCCCCACGAGATGACGAAAGTCAACGAGAAGAATGATGGCAGAGGTTTTCTTGCCAGAATATTCGATGCAGACAACTATCTCATTCCTGCCTTCTCTGAAAAGAGGTCATTAACCCTCAGCGACATGGAGCGCACAGGGGGAAACTGGGGGCTTACTTCCTCCACTCCTTCTGTGCGGCAATGTCGTTTGCCGTGATCCCCGGGTGAGAATACCGGCCGTCTTTCTGGGTGTATTTCTCTCCGACAAGGATCGACTGCGTGGGACAATAGTTGAAACAGGCGTAACAGAAATAACACGGAACCTCTTTTTGCCACACCGGCTTTCCATCGACCAGTTTGATCTTTTTGGACGGGCAGACCGATTCACACGTGCCGCAGCCGGTGCAGCTCGAATCGGCGTAATAGGGGATTCCAGCGCCACCCGCCGATCTTGCACCAAAGGCCAAAAAAATGGAGCAGAGACCTCTCAGAAGCGGGCCGCGCCGAGGCAAATCGTCTTTGGAATCCCGTTCCCTGTTGACGATGACGTCTTGAATCGCATCCAGTCTGTCCTGAACGGCAGCGTCCAAGGCTCGCACGTGTTCCTCCGAATTCTTGCCCACCCAATTCTTGTCGCCCGGTCCGGGCACCAAGCCGGTCGGTGTGTTACCGGCCATATTCAGAATGAAATAGGCGTCCAGGCGCTTGCCCTTTTCCCTTAACATATTCTCCAGGGCAATGTCTGCCAAACAGAAGGTGCCCACCCGTGTCCCCACGGCAAAGATGTACTCGGCCGAACTGGGGTCGAGCTTTTTGACGAATTCCCGCATGGGAATAGGGAGTGTGGTGAGGTGGATGGGAAACACGAATCCCACCGTCTCTGCCTGGGTTTGTATCACGCCCTGGCCCAATAAGCTGACTACAGGAATGAGGTCAGCGTCCGGAATGCGTCTCTGCAATTCCTGCGCCACGTGCAGCGAATTGCCGGTTCCTGAGAAGTAGTAGATTTCTGTGCTCACAGGGAATTTCTCCTCATCATATCTGAAACTCTCACATCGGGGTGATGGTAGGGTTTTATGTTCATGTTGGAGCTACCCAGGCTGATGGCCTCCTTGGGGCACCAGTGCAGGCAGGCGAAGCAACTCTCGCAATGATCCGACCATACAGGCCTATTGCCAACCATCTCTATATTGCTCATCGGGCACACGCTTGCGCAGATTCCACAGCCATTGCAGTCTTCGCTCGCCGTGAACGCCAGTGAATCTGCCCCTTTAAGTAACATACGCAGCATGAGTTTGAGCGCGGAAGGCATCATTTTGATCGTTCGGGGTTGAACGAGCCCGAGAAAGAGGCCGCCCGATTCGATCGTTTCCTCTTTCCGGGCGCTGATGACCTCGCATATCGCTTCGCGTCTAGCTTCCCAGTTCTCGAGCACGCTTTCACGTTCTGCCTGGGTAAGCGCGCCGCAGCCGATGCCGTTATGCGGCATACCGACCGCAAATCCCGCAGATAGATGCCCGCCGCACGATTTGATGACCTTATCGAGGTATTTCAAGGAGCCGGATGGCGCGATCCCATACGTGCACACGGCGAACAAATACTTGGCTTCGATGTCTGCCAATTTGCGGATGAATGCCTCGACGACTTCTGGGGGCTTGAAATCGTAAATCGGAAACACGGCCCCGATACTATCCGCCTCACTGTTGACGCGCTCCTGGTCCAGCGTAGAGACGACGGGGATCAGCCTGGCGTCCAGGTTTTCCGCCAGGTCTCGCGCCACTGCGAGTGAGTTCCCGGTAGCTGAAAAATAATAGATCTCTATGGGCATGGAAATTTCTCCTCCTGAAAGATGTGGTAGTGTCCCTGTGAAGTGTTGCTGATGGTCGCCACGCTGTTTCTCACCGCAGAGATCGCTGAGGACGCAGAGTTTTTATAGTTTTTCTCTGCGCTCGGGCGTGCCCGCCTCGGCGCGCTCGGCGGTAAAACTAGACCAACGACACCCAAGAGGGACGCTATCGAAGACGTGGCGCTAGAACAAGCCGCTCAATTGATTGACGACCTCGACGATCTGCTGCTCGCGGCGTTTCTTCATCCAGTTGACGATCCCCGACCCGCAGGCCGTCGCGCCCTTGGCTTTGCACAGCCTCGTCATCTGGCGAACGGCCCGGTTTCCGCCCAGCCAGGGATAGGGGAAAGCCTGGGTGACCAGAAGGGCGACCTGTTTGCCCTGCAACGATGCCACCTGCTTCAGGTAGCCGACCATGGCCTGGCACAGGGAAAAGGCCTGTACCGGCGAGCCGAACACCAGCGCCTCGTACTGTCCGGCGTCGGGCAGCGTCTTGAACTGGACGGGTTGGCCCGGCGCGACGTCGCCGACGACCTCGATTCGTTCCAGGGTCACCGTGTGCCCGGCCGCGGCGAGCTTTTCCTCGAGCTTCTTGGCGACGGAATAGGTGTTCCCGGTCTGGGAATAGACGATCATACCAATGTTCATTTTCTTCCTCCGTGTAGATGGACTCGATAGATCCAAATCCTTGGTGTGCACATCTGCGTGTCGACGAAAACCACCCGCGAAACCGTCATTCTGAGCGTTCAGCCTACCCGCACTTGCCCTCCGTAATCAGCGATTGAAATCACCTCTAGAGGGCTTTCACAGCTCACGGTTCGTAGTAGGCGATTCATCGCCTAAAAGACGCCCTGAAGCGCGCAATACAAACAATCCAACGAGTGATAGACGCGATTTATTCGGTTCGCGACGGTGTCTGGGGTTCTATACCGGCAGAGAACGCGCGGCGCGTTTCCTCCGCCAGCCGGCGGTGTGCCTCTTCCGGCACCTCCACGCCGGCGGCGTCCATCGCCAGCAGCACACTCCCCGCAACCGGCGGGGTTTCCAGCGGCGCAAGGTGAGCCTGCGGTGCCACGGCGCACACCGTTTCCTCCAGTGCATCGAGCAGGAGCGGGTTTTGGGTGTGGAAAAGCCCGCCGGCCAGCACGACGTCGAAGGCCTCCCTTTCCATCTCTAGCCGCCGGATCACCGTCGCCGCTCCTTCGCCCAGTTCGCGCCCGCCCCGCCGGGAAACTGCAGCGGCGGATTCATCTCCCCGGCCCGCCTCTTTGGCCAGTGCCTGGATGACCTCCGCCACCGTCGCCCAAAGGTCGTACCGCCCACGGCTTAGCCCTTCTAATAAATCGGCTGCATCCCGGGCGTCAAAGAGCCGGATCAGGCGGTGGGTCAGGGACGTATCGGGGCCGTGGCCGGTGTAGGCTCCTGCCACAGCGCGAACGCAGGCCTGTGCGATTTGGGGGGCGCTGCCCCAGTCGTCGAACATCCGCCCCAGGCCCAGGGTGCGGGCGGTCTCGCCGGCGCGGTTGCGCCCGGCGCACGTGGTCCCCGTCCCGGCGACGACGACGACGCCCCACGGCGCGCCGACCCGCAGGGCAGCGAAGGCGTCATTGACCAGGACCTGGGGGCCGCCCACGCCCAAGCGCTCTATCACCGGGCGCAGGAGCTTCTCGTCCGAGGGCCAGTCCAATCCCCCCAGGCCGTAGGCGGCCGCCGCCGCGTCGGCAGGGGCGGCGGCTACGTGGGCCAGTGCCTCTCTTGTTGCCTCGTGAAGCGCGCGATACGTCCCGCTCAGTCCAACGCCTTCCCAGTTGCCGGGGCCGGCGTGTCCCCGGCCCAGCACTGCGCCGCTCTCGTCGGCTAAAAGGGCGTGCGTTTTCGTGCCTCCAGAATCTGCGCCCAGAAAGAGCATCCTCATTCCTATGCAAAGAACCGGGGCAGGTGCTGGCGGTTGGTCTCCAGCAGGTCGTCCAGCACGGCGTCGATGTGGTCGCCATCAGGCCCCAGAGGGTGTACCAGCAGCGCCAGGCGGGCGGCCTCTCTATCGCCGGCCACTGCCGCCTGTACGGTGAGAAGCTCGTACGCCTTGACCGCGCAGATCAGCCCCCACATCGCCGGGGCCATCGGCTCGGTGGGGATGGGCGTCGCGCCGGAGCGGGTGATGCGGCAGGGGATTTCCACCACTACGTCTTTCGGCAGGTTGGGGATCGCCGCTGCGTTGCGGCTATCCACATTGTGGACGTTTACCACGTGCGTGGTGCCAGCGTCATT
>CAZWPV010000004.1:12453-15549 GCA_964635485.1 uncultured Anaerolineales bacterium | reverse complement strand
CGTTGCGGCTATCCACATTGTGGACGTTTACCACGTGCGTGGTGCCAGCGTCATTAAAGATGTCGGCCATCAGCGCTGCGGCTGCCTCAGAGTAATAGGCGCCGCCGCGTTTTTCCAGGGCCTCTGGTTTTTCCTTCAAGGTCGGGTCGCTATAGAGGGCGAACAGGTCTTTTTCGATCTCCATCACCTCCTCCGCCCGGGTCTGCGCCGCCGCCTTTTGTTCCTCGATGACCTGGGCTGTGTGGTAGTAGTAGCGCAGGTAGTAATTGAGCCAGGCGTGCATCGCCCGCACCAAGTCGAGCGATGCGCCGTGCACGCCCTCTCTTTCCAGCGCGTCGGCGTAGGCCGAGAGCATCTGCTCGGTTCTATCCTGCCCGCGCACGCGAACGCCGCGGATCCAACTGAGGTGATTGAGCCCCACATAGTCCATCTCCACCTCTTGCACCGGCACGCCCAACCATTCCGCAATCTGCGCTTTGGCGTTCCACGGGATGTTGCACAGGCCTATGGCCTGGACGTCGCTGTGGCGTAGCAGGGCCTCGGTGACCAGGCCAGAGGGATTGGCAAAGTTGATCAGGAAGGCGTCGGGGGCCAGGCGGGCGACGTCCCGGGCGATCTCTAGCATCACGGGGATCGTCCGCAGCGCCTTGGCCATCCCGCCCACGCCGGTGGTCTCCTGGCCCACCAGCCCGTGCCGGATGCCCAAGTGCTCGTCCTTGCTGCGGGCCTCCATCCCGCCCACTCGGATCTGGGTGACGATAAAGGACGCGCCCTCAATGGCCGTGGATCGCTCGGCCGTCGCGTGGACTGTGAAGGGCGATCCTGCCGCCTCGACCATGCGCCGGGCGAAATCCCCCACCACCTTCAGCCGCTCGGCGGCGATGTCCATCAGCCACAACTCATCGACCGGCAGCGCGTCCTTTCGTCGAATGAAGCCGTCTACCAATTCGGGCGTGTACGTCGAGCCACCGCCGATTACCGCGATTTTCACATGTGTTCCCAGTTCTGTCCCACCTTGAGGTCGACCTTGAGCGGGGCGTCGAGTTCGAAAGCGCCCTCCATCACCCGGCATATCAGCGGCTTGATGGTCTCCATCTCCTCGTTTGGAACCTCGACCACCAGCTCGTCGTGCACCTGAAGGATCATCCGTGTCCGCAGGCCGCGCTCTTGAATCTTCCGATGGAGATCGATCATGGCGATCTTGATGATGTCTGCTGCGGTGCCTTGAATGGGGGCGTTGATCGCCATGCGCTCGGCGGCCTGCCGCACGTTGTGGGGCGCTTGGCTGCCCGGCAGCAGCTCGGGAAAGTAGCGCTTCCGCCCCAAGAGCGTCTCCACGTATCCCTGCCGCGTGGCGAGGGCCTTGGTGGTGTCGATGTACTCCCGTACCTTGGGAAAGCGCTCAAAGTAGGCCTTGATGAAATCCTCGGCCTCTGCCAGCGTCAGGTCGGTCGCGTTGGCTAGGCCGTAGGCGGTCTGGCCGTAGGAAAGGCCAAAGTTGACCGCCTTGGCCACCCGCCGCATGTCCGGTGTGACGTCCTCCAGGGGCACGCCCATGATGGCGGCGGCGGTGGAGGCGTGGATGTCCTCGCCGCGGGCGAACGCCTCAAGCAGCCCCCGGTCGCCGGAGACGTGGGCCATCACCCGCAGTTCTACCTGCGAGTAATCGGCGCCTACCAGTTGCCACCCCGGCTCGGCGACGAAGGCGCGCCGCACGCGCCTCCCCAGCTCCGTGCGGATGGGAATGTTCTGCAGATTGGGATCGCTGGAGCTGATGCGCCCGGTGACGGTGCCGGTCTGGTTGTAGGAGGTGTGGAGCCGGCCGGTGCGCGGGTTGACCATCTGGGGCAGCGCGTCCACGTAGGTGGACTTTAGCTTGGCTAGCTCGCGATATTCCAGGATCAGGTCGATCACGGGGTGCTGGTCGCGCAGTCTCTCCAGTACTCCGGCCGCCGTCGAGTAGTGGCCGGTCTTGGTGCGTCGCATCCCTTGCGTGGGCAGCTCCAGCGTCTTGAACAGCGCGTCGGAGAGCTGTTGGGTCGAGTTGACGTTGAGGGCGTGGCCGACTATGTCCTGGATCTGGGCTTCCAGTTTGCCCAGGCGGCCTAAAAGCTCGTCTGACATCTGATCCAGAAAGGCGGCGTTGAGCCGCACGCCCGCCATCTCCATCGCCGCCAGCACCGGCACCAGTGGCATCTCCACCTCGGTGAAGAGGGACCACAGGCCCTTTTCCTTCAACTCCGGCGTCAGGACGTCCACCAGGCGATGCGTCATGTCCACGTCGGCGCAGGCGTAGGGGGCTGCCTGTGCGACCGGCACTTGATCCATCGTCATCTGGCCCTTACCCGAGCCGATGAGGTCGGTGATGGGCGTCATCCGCTGCTGGAGGCGCGCCCAGGCCAGGCTTTTGAGTCCCAGGTTCTTGGAGGCTGGGTTGACGAGCCACTCGGCGATCATCGTGTCGAAAATCAATCCTTCAACTCGCGCGCCGGCGCGCTCCAGCACGGTGAGGTCGTACTTGATGTTGTGGCCGTACTTGGGCAGTTGGGCGTCTTGGAGCAGGGGGGCGAGAGCTTTGAGCACGGCTTTCTGGGGTAACTGTGGGTTGCCGGGCGGCGCTTTGAGCGGGACATACCAGCCCTTCTCCGGTGTGTCGGTCAGGGCGATGCCGACCAATTCGGCTTGCAGGGGATCGGTGCCGGTGGTTTCGGTGTCGAGCGTCAGCGCCCTGGCCTTCTTCAGCCGCACCACCAACTGGCGCAGGGCTTCCTCGTCGGCGACGATTTGGTAATCGGCCAGGGACGTTTCTTCGGGAGTGTCGGCCGGTCCTTCGCCGAACAGGCTGAGTTGGTGCGGGACCCCTGCTGGTTTGGATGGCTCCGGTTCCATCAGGCGCTCGGCCAGCGAGCGGAACTCTAGCTCGCGGAACAGGTCCATCACCGGTTTGCGGTCGAAGGAGCGCACGCGGCAGGCATTCAGATCGAGTTGAATCGGCGCATCGCAGATGATGATGCCCAATCGGCGGCTGAGGAAGGCAGTATCTTTGCCTTCCTCCAGCTTGCTTCGAAAGCGGGATTGCACCTCGTCCAGATGCGC
>CAZWPV010000004.1:0-12443 GCA_964635485.1 uncultured Anaerolineales bacterium | reverse complement strand
CTTCCAGCGTGTCGTACTGCTGGAGCAGCTTGGTGGCGGTCTTTTCGCCGACGCCGCGCACGCCGGGGATGTTATCCGACTTGTCGCCGACGATGCCCTTATAGTCCGCAAGCTGGGAAGGGGTCAGCCCGTATTTTTGCCGTACACCCTCCACATCGTAGATCACGGTGTCGGAGAAGCGCCAGCGGGAGGTGAGCACGCGGGTGCGTTCGTCTGCCAGCTGCAAGAGATCCGTGTCGCCGGTGACGATGAGAGTATCGACTCCTTGCTCACCGGCCTGGCGAGCCAGCGTCCCCAACAGATCATCGGCCTCGTAGCCTTCTTGTTCAAAGACCGGAATCTCCATCGTCTCGACGACCTGGCGGATGCGATCCATCTGCACGCGCATCTCGTCGGGCATCTTGGCACGGTGGGCCTTGTAATCGGCGTACACCTCGTGACGGAAGGTGAGCCCCTTGTCGAAAGTGACGGCGATGTGGGTTGGTTCCTCGTCGCGCAGGACGTTGAGCAACATCGAAGTGAAGCCGTACACGGCGTTGGTCAGCTCCCCCTGCGAGGTTTTCATGTCCGCAGGTAGTGCGTGGAAGGCACGATAGGCCAAAGAGTGGCCATCGATCAAGACCAGTTTTGTCTTTGGGGACATGCTGCTCCTTTAGCGGGTGGTCATCGGATCAGGGGACATTCTAGTTCCGAAAATAAACGGCGCCCCCCCCACCTTAGCCTCCCCCACCACGGGGGGAGGGACTGGGTGCCCTCCTCCCTCGGTGAGAGGGGGTGTGCGAGTACGCGCGCGGGGGAGGGGGCGCGCGGGGTACGCGCGAAGGCTTTTTCATCATTTAAAGGGTCATGATCACTACCGAGAAGCACACTGGTTGGGTTTTGGCTGTCAGCCGGCCAGCAGAGTGTGCAGGTTGTCTGCTGCTTCTTTGGTGCGGTGGCGGAGCATGCCGAGCGGCACATTGCCTCGCAAGGCGACCGAAAGGATGATGTCTTCGACGACGGCCAGCGAATAGAACAGGTGATTCCCCCCCTCGGTGCTTTGCTCAAAGTGCTCGAGTTCCTGGCCCAGGATTTGCGCCACGCGCGTGGAGGTGCGACAGCTTTCGGCGATGGCCTGTGCCAGCCCGACGGCTCCCTCGGCCGAAAGCCGTCCGGTGTGCGAGATCACCCTGCCCTTGCAGGTCAAGATCACTGTATCGGCGTTGACCTCCTGGGCTAGCAAATTCATCCGCTTCACGAGTTCTGGCATGCGCTCACGCACGGAGGAAAGCACTTCGTTGCTTGAGGTAGTCTGGGCAGGCTGGGCAGGCGGTGGCACCTGTGCTCTGGGCGCAACAACCTCTTTGGGCTCTTCGCGGGGGCTGGTATCTGTGGGGGCTACCTCTGCTTTTGAAGTGGGGAGCTTGACGGACTTGGACAGTGCCTCGGAGATGCGTCCAGGCAGCTCGGGAAGGAAGAAGGGTTTGGGCAAAACGCCCTGTATGTCTAGATCGTTTGTTTTGGATGGGATTTCTTCGCCCTGGATCGGGATCAGCATGAGGCGCAGGTCGGCTTGTTGCTGCCGCATCTTGTGGGCAAGGGTGATCCCATCAGGGTTCTCCAGGCCCAGATCGACGATGGCGAGATCGAATGGAAAAGAGGACAACGTTTGCAATGCGTCGTTCCCGTTGGTCGTTAGGGCGACACGGTACCCGCCGCTTTGTTCCAGGCTCTCTTTCAACAGAGCAGCAAAACCTTCGTTGCTGTCTACAACCAGAATAGCACTTTCGTTGCTCATAAGCTACTCCACGCTTAGGAAATGAGATTTGGAGTCTAAATCTCATGGGGCGGAGTGTTCTGCCTGGTGCAGATCGCTCCGCCCCATTTTCCTTGTTTCAACTGTTCTTTGGGGCTTGCCTGTTATTATTCAGCCCCCGTTAACCAAGCCGCTGCGTTCAGAGCGAATAGGCTCTGAGCATCCTCCGGCAGCCGGTAGAAGGAGAAGCAAGCGATAATCATCCTCATGTCTAGCGACGGGTCGTAGCCTGCTATGACGACGGTGCCGCCTGGGGAGGAGCTACCGGGGCCGCGCGTGAAGACGATCAAGGTATCTTCGGTCAGATCGCTCTCACTCTCAGGGATAAACACCGCGGGAACGCCGCTCTCGGAGGCGCTCAACGTGAGCACCGCGCCCAGTTCAAACCCGGCGGCAAGGGGGTGTGTGGTGTCGGCGACTTGCAAGTCGTTGATGGGTTCGAACTCGGTAAAGATGGGCAGTGGTTGAGCACCG
Organism: uncultured Anaerolineales bacterium; assembly: GCA_964635485.1. GTDB lineage: Bacteria > Chloroflexota > Anaerolineae > B4-G1 > B4-G1 > JAFGED01. The sequence goes on along the minus strand of CAZWPV010000004.1, from coordinate 10,174 downwards.
ATGAACATGACGCCTTTGCTCTCGATATCCTCGAAGGACGCAAAAATATCGAGGTCGGCTACGTCGGCGGCATAGTCTCCGCTGTCGATAATGTAGGCATCGTATCCGGCTGCGTCGCTGACCGTCGGGATACCGTCGCGGCTGGTGTACCAGGTGGTCACGTCGTACAACCCGCTGAGGATATTCTCGAACTCGGGCACGCCGGTGCGAGCCCCCTCCATATTGTCGTCATTGGCGACGATAAAGATGCTGCCGACGGTGGGTGGACCCCCTCCGCCTTCTTCGGGTGGTTCTTCTTCCTCCTTCGGCTCTTTTGGCGCCTCGCCTGTGGAGCAGACCGTCACGGCTTCGGCCCGTACGCAGCCGAAGAAATTGCGATCGAACAACCGCCCGGCTGCATCGATGGCCTTTTCCATATCCTCGGCCATGACGACGATGACCAGACGTTCTTCGCTGCGGTCGATCAGAAAGAGGGACGTGCCCTCGACGGCGACACTTCCCATGCCCTTGATCTCGATGGAGCCTGTGAGCTTTTTCTCTCCCTCTTCCTCTTCGGTGGTCACCGTCAGAGTGATGCCACCGCTGGCCAAGTACTCCTCTACCGCCTCTGTGTCCTCAAAGGTGCTGACAAAGATGACGTCGCGGTCCGGGTCGGCTTCGGCGCCCAGGTTGAGGGTGAGGCCAGCCTGCTCGAAGGACGCCTGCCACTCGCTGCTGCGTACGATGAGCCGAGGATCGAGCACGTCCCCCTCGGCTTGCACCAGGCCCACCGGCCGTTTGAAGAGGTAGGGGAAATCGTCCAGGTCGTCCCGCTGGCGCTTGTCGGTGCTCAGCCAGTCGGCGATGTTGCTGAGGAACTGGTCGTTATCCTCGACGGTGTGGTAGGGCGCGATCATGAAGGTCAGGTCGCCCAGGGCCAGCACGCGCTCGTCGCTGGACAGCATCGCGGCGGCAAGTCCGCTCTCGCCACTGCGCAGCGGGGAGAGAGTGTTCTCGTCGCCCACGACGAGGGCGGTGCCGTCGCTGCTCAGGGAGTGGGCGGCGAAAAAGACCACCGTTTCGAGGTTCTTGGTGAGGCTGTTCTTGCCAAAGGCGGTGAACTGGACGTTGCGGTAGCTGCCCGCGTTTTCCTCCAGGTTGTAAAGGTAGTCGTCATAGTAGATCACGCCAAAGGCGTTGGCCAGGCTGTTGATGGCCGGGACGGCGCTGATCGGGAAGAGGGCGTCGTACGGTGAGCGGTACGGATCGTTGGGGTCGGCCATCGATGCGGGGCGTGTGGGATCGGCCACCAGGAGCAGCAGCCCGCCATCTTCCACGAACTCGACGATGGCCTCGCGCTCCGAGGCCATGTATCGGTAAGCCGGCGCGGCGACGACCAAGGCCGTGGCCTTGTGCAGAGAGGTTTCCAGCGACCCGCTGCCGGTGAGCGTCTCGACCGTCGCGCCACGGGCTTCTAGCCGATCCCTGAGCGGCGATAGGTCATCCACCAGCAGGCTGTTGTCGTGGGACAGGTCGATGACGACGTGACCCTTGCCCTCGACCGGCTTGTCCGTGACTGGCTGGTAATTGGCTGTGGGTACCACGCCTACCTCGATCTCGGCGATCTCGGGCGACGAGTAGAGGCCCTCGCGGAACCACAGCAGTCGCCCGATCAAGATCAATCCGGCCAGGGCCAGGCAAAGGATGACGAGCAGCAGGAGCTTGATTGGCGTTTTCTTCAAGATGTTCATGGTATCCCCCTTAGTCGAGCATCATACAGCAGGTAGATGCCGTAGGGCAGAGAGCGTTCCCCCGTCAACGGGTCTGCTGCGCCGATCCAGGGCTCCATCTCTGGAGCGTCGATGCTGTAGCCGTATCCGTATAGTCTTTCGAGGGCGCGAACGCTCAGGTCTATCACCTCGTAGTTTTTGATGCCTGCCTGCTGGGCCGCTTCCTCGATGGCTTCGGAGTGGCTGCCTACGTGGTCGATGAGGCCCAGGCGCGCAGCCTCGCGGCCGGGATAGACCAAGCCTTGGGAAAGCTCGGCGCGGGAGAGTTTGAGGCGTTGTTCATCGCCTTTCTTGCGCTGGCTGTAGACCGTGTTCAGGAATTCCTGCTTGATTCCATCGAGATCGCGCATGAACTCCTCGCGGTTGCTGCCGGTCAGCTTGAAGGGGCCGCTGGCGATGATCTCGTCGTTCACGGCCAGGTCGGTCGGCACGATGGCCCACACGCCGACGTTGCCGACCTCCGATGACGGTCTGGCGTAGATGGGATCGGCCGCCATCGCTGCATAGTAACCGCCGCTGGCGGCCATGGTGTCGATCGACCCGACGACGGGTTTCTCCCGGCGCAGCCCTAGCAGTTCGAGGTAGAGGTTCTGGGTGGCGACGACCTCGCCGCCGGGGGTGTCCAACTGCAATACCACGGCCTTGATCCTGCTATCTTGGCGCGCGGCATCGATCTGGTACTGGACGTACTGGGCGCTGCCGCTCCATATCTCCACGTCGAGCTTGATGACGCCCACGGCTGGCTGTGGCATCATGGCCTGGGCCAGAAACCACACGCCGACCAAGAGGAGTATGGGAGGAAGTACCCAGAGCAGGATTTTGCCCAGTTTCTTTAGAAGGGTGGAAAAAGACATATGTCCTCCTTTCTTTGAGGCTATCTGTGTGCAAGACTACCCGGATAATGTTCCCTGGATGACATTAGTATATGCCAGTTTTGCGAATAGGTCAATCGGCGTGGAGGACGCCGACAAGCGGCTACAGCGTTTCGTGATGGGTTTTCGAAGCAATAACATTTTGTTGCGCATCGTGGAACATGCAACACCAAGCTTTACAAGCCAGTCTGCTGCGCGGGCTTTGAAAACCCGCCTAGGTGTTCGAAGCGCTTTGCGCACGGCCGTTTTTGGCAGATCGCGTTGCTCATTCGTGCGCCGCTGGCAAGGAAAGTTTACTGGTATCCTCTCAATATTCTGGGGAAAATGGCGAATGTAGGTCGGATTTGCTATCCGACCAGGCGGCGGTTAGCAAAACCGCCCTACATCTGCCCCGATTTATTGAGAAGATACGTTTACTGCTTCGAACACCCGTGATCTACCGAATTTGCCAATCCCGGCGGGCTGGGGTATAGTCGGGTGTTAGGAGGCCATCGTGCGCGTCATCGCAGGCAGGGCAAAGGGACGCAAGCTAAAATCGGTGCCGGGGACAGGGACGCGGCCCATCACCGACCGGGCCAAGTCGGCCCTTTTCAGCATTCTCGGCACAGATGTGATCGGCTGCCGCTTTCTGGATCTGTTCGCCGGGACGGGGCAAGTGGGGATCGAGGCGCTGAGCCGGGGAGCGGAGGAGGCCATCTTTGTGGAGCGGGCGGGGCTGGCGCTGCGCACGATCCGCGAGAATCTGGCACACACGAGGCTGGAGGAAGGCGCGCGGGTGGTGCGGGCCGATGCGTTCCGCTTCCTGGCCGGTTCACCGGAGCCGTTCGATTACGCCTACATCGCGCCGCCGCAGTACCAGGGGTTGTGGGCGCAGACGCTGCAGGCGCTGGATGCCGAGATCGGCTGGCTGGCCGACGACGGATGGGCCATCGCCCAGATTCATCCACGGGAGTACGAGGACCTGGCGCTGACTCACCTGGCGCTCTTTGACCAGCGCACCTACGGCGGCGTGATGCTGTGCTTCTACGACAGGGTTGGGAAGGAAGAGGATGAGTGAGGGCGCGTTTGACGTCCTGATTCTGGTTGGCCGTCCGGCCTCCGGCAAAAGCGAGATTATCGACTTTTTGACGCGTACGCCGCCGGACGAGCGTCGTCGCAGGTTCCACCTCGCTGAACTGGATGTCCTCGATGACTTTCCGATGCTGTGGGCCTGGTTCGAGGAGGATCACATCCTGGCCGAGCGATTGGGGAAGCCCCGGCTGCACACCGACGCCGAGGGCTACTTCAGGTATCCCTATCTGTGGCATCTGCTGATCGAGCGGCTGAGTTTGGAGTATCACAAGCGATTGCGCGACAATGCGGCCTATCACGCCTGCGCGACGGCGCTGATCGAGTTCTCGCGGGGCGGCGAGCACGGCGGCTACGTCGAGGCGTTCTCGCACCTGGCCGACGATCTCCTGCAACGGGCCGGCGTGGTTTACGTGCGGGTTTCGTTTGAAGAGTCACTGCGCAAGAACCGCCGCCGCTTCAACCCTGACCGACCCGATAGCATCCTCGAACACGCACTGCCCGACGAGAAGCTGGAGCGGCTTTACCGTGACGACGACTGGGGCGCGTTCAGCAGTGGGAAGGACGCGGGTTTTCTGACTCTGCAGAGTGTCCGGGTGCCATTCGTCGTCTTTGGAAACGAGGGGAACCTGGAGAACATCGTTGATGGGGACAAGCTGGCCGACGTGTTCGATCGTTTGTGGGTGCTATACACCTCTCGATAGTTCCCTCTGTTTCCTGCTGCCTGGGCGCTTGCGGGTCAGGGTATTTTGGTCAGCAGGTGAGGGTACGTGCGATTTAGGTATTCCAGCGAGGGGAGTTCCGGGGGGCGGTGGTATGGCAGGTTCAACTGTGTCTCGTCGACGCTGGAAAAAATCTGCCTCACGGTGGCAGCGGTGAACGCAAAATCGATCAGCGGGTCTATGACCGACATGACAAAGTGACAGGGCTGTGCGTAGCGTGCGGACGCGACGAGCTGGTGTGTATTCAGTATTTCATCCAGCTGCACGGCCAGCGTCTGAACCGTCTGCCAGGGGGTGGCGCGTATGTTCTGCTTCAAAATGTCCAGGTGTTCCACGTTTCCCACCCTCACGGCCAACTGCGCCCAGAATGCACTGCCCGTATCCGATTGCAACGAGCGGTGGATCGCTTTTTGCAGCCAATGGTCTTGACTCAGCCGGATCAGGAAGCGCAAGAAGAGTTTGTTGAGTGGTGCAATGCGCAGGGCTGAGGAATCGACCAGCGGCGAAATCAGGATGATCCTGTCTACGCGATGGGAGATGCGTTCCAAAGCCGTCAGGGTCAGAATCCCCCCGAACGAAAAGCCCATCAGGCTCACCCGGGAGAAACCGAAATAGTCCAGCAGGTCGGCGATGACTTGCACCATCAGTGTGCTGCTGTAGCGCTCGAGGGGCGTCGACTGGCCGTGTCCCGGCAGCTCGAAGAAGAAGGCCCTGAAGCGCTGGCCCATGAATGCCGCCAGCCCTTCCCAGTGCCACACCTCCGACATGGTCGCGGGCACGATGACGAGCGGCGGGCCGGAGCCGGTCTCGATGTAGTGCAGGTCACACAGCGGCAGAGAGGCGATCCTACTGGACACCTTGATGCTTTCTGGCACCAGGGAAAGCTTGGCTTGGGGCATAGCGATCTTTACAGGGAAGCGTCCAGGGCCTGCGCCAGGTCGCCGATGATGTCCTCCACCGCCTCAATGCCCACCGAGAGGCGCACCAGCCCATCGCCGATGCCAATGCGGGCGCGCTCGTCGGCGCTCAATGCGCGGTGGGAGGAGTGGGCCGGGTAGAGCGCCAGCGTGCACACATCTCCCAGCGTCGTGGCAGGCAGACACAGCTTGAGCGCTTCGAAGAAGCGGAAAACGCGCTTCTTGTCAGCCTCGGCCAGGTCGAAGGACACCATGCCGCCGTAATCCTGTCCCTGGAAGAGCCGCTCCGCCAGCGCGTGCTGGGGATGGGAGGCTAGGCCGGGGTAATAGACGCGGCTCACCTGGGGGTGTTCCTCCAGCCACCAGGCCACCGCCAGCGCGTTCTTGCAGTGCTGGCGCACGCGCAGCGGCAGGGTCTTGATCCCGCGTAGCACGAGCCACGCCTCCTGGGGCCCCAGGTTGCCGCCGATTGCCTTCAGCACCTCGAACAGCTTCTTTCCCAGAGCTTCCGAGGCGACCGCGATACCGCCCAGCACGTCGCCGTGGCCGCCCAGGTATTTGGTGGCGCTGTGGATCACCACGTCGGCGCCCAGCGCCAGGGGCCGCAACAGGCAGGGCGTGGCGAAGGTGTTATCGACCAGGAACGCGGCTCCGTGGCTGTGGGCCACCTGAGCCAGTGCAGGCAGGTCGGCCACCTTAAGCAGGGGATTGGAGATGGTCTCTGCTAGTAGGGCCGCGGGTCGGAACTCTGCGCAGGCAGCCTCCACAGCCTGCAGATCGGCCACGTCCACGAAACACGTCTCGACCCCCTGCGAGCGCAGGAGCTTGTCCAGCAGTGCGTAGGTCGCGCCGTAGATATCCCGGGCAGCGACCACCGCCGCTCCCGCCCGCGCACCCACGGCCAGCAGCGCGGCGTGGACGGCCGCCATGCCGGAGGCGAAAGCCAGCGCGGCTTCGCCCCCTTCGAGCGCGGCTGCCGCCTCCTCCAGCGCAGCCACGGTGGGGTTGCCGTAGCGGGAGTAGACGTATCCCTGGCGCGTCCCGGCGAAAACCCCGTCCAGGTCCTCCATCTGGTCATATAGGTACGTGACGGAGGGATAGATCGGGGTGACGGAAGGGGTAAAATCAGGCCGGGGGGCGCGCGTGCCGGCGTGGACGGCGCGTGTGATCAGATGGTACGGTGCTAGGTTTTTCATCGTGGTTCTCCTGTTACTCTTCCGCTTTTTTTCTTCTTGAGCGCGCGCAGTGCTGCCTTAACCCGTTCCCAGCGTGTGCGCACCTCTTTTTCCCTCTCGTGGTCGATGGGGTGCGGGCTGTAGCGCGCCTCGACAAAGTCATCGGTGAGCAGCCCCATCTCCTGCTGTGCCTGCGGCAGGTGCGATTCCAGCGCAGCATCGTACTCGTAGGGTGTCTGTGAGTCCTTGCGGCGAAAGCCCTGTTGCCCGGCCCGCTGCAGGATGCTCAGGTAGTAGTACAGGGTGCGCTCGCGGGGCGATAGTGCACCCAGGCGGAAGAAGCGAAAGACCGACTCGCGCGGCGCTCTGCTTGTCCTGCGCAGCGATAGTCCGCGTGGGATGCGTTCGCCGATGCTCTCTGCCAGGCCGGTCAGCCGGCGCCACAGGGCGACCAGAAAGCTACGGATGACGCGAATCAGCCATAGCGACGATAGTGCCTCGCGCACCTGGGGGTGGTCGCGTAGGTAGCTGCGGACCACGTAAAAGACGATGCCCAGCGCGATGATCCAAAAGGCGAGGGAGCGCAGCGTCTCGAACCACAAGGGGCCGGCAGCGGGAGCGTCGCGGGGCTGCACCGGTTGGGTCGATAAACTTGGCAGCGAGGGGAGCGGCGTCTCGGACTTGAACAGCAGCATCAAGAGCCACACCGGAAGCGATAGGATAAAGACGAGCAGACTGAGGATGAATTGGGCAACTCTGCTCAATAGTACGAACGCGCTCCCGGCGGCTTCCAAAAAGCCCATCGTGTAGCCGGTGGGGATCAAAAAGACCGCCAGGGAGACCAGTCCGATGAACACCAGGCTGTAGCGCACCCAGCGGGCGGCCAGTTTGTCGGTGACCTTGATGCTTTGCGCGCGCCAGCGCCTGTGCAGAGTGGTGTACTGCGTTTGCCCCATCAGCACCAGCCCCATCAGGAAATAGATCAACACGTTGAGCACCAGACCGGGCGTTGAAGGATGGCTCAGGTCCAGCAATGACGCGATTCTCAGACGGGATAATCCGGAGATGATAAACAGCACGATCCCTCCGATTAGGAACCGGCTGGAGAGGCGCTGGCTGGGGGAAACTGTATCGCGGTGATATTCCGGTGGGTCTTGCAGGCGATCCAGATCTTTTATCGTCTCGGTGGCGGCTACCCAGGATAGGAGGGCCAAGGTAAAGGCAACCAGATCCTCGCTGGTGAGGAAGGGCGATGCCATACTGGGCCACGCCCGCATTTCTGCCAATATGCTGATGATGCTGTCGCCGATATAGTTACCGATCTTGATCACGATCAACAACAACGCCAGTTCGATGGCGCGAAATCTAATGGTCTTTCTTTCCAGCGGTCCCCTGGCCTTGAGCAAACGATAGGAGTAGCAGGCCTCTAGCGCCGTCAGTGCGCAGGCCACGACGAGGAATATCCCGCTCCACGTCGGATCGATAAGGTGTATCAGCTCTGCGAATGCCACGGCGATGCAGCCGATCATCCCGGCGACCACCAGCGGGTGAAACGCGTTCCTCAGCCACTGGTTGCGCGTCATCGCCAGGCCTCCAGGTCGCTTTCCTGCCACACGCGGTGCACCGGCAGATTGAGCAGGTCGGCTTGCTGCCGTAGTTCCAGTGAGGGAAGCGTTGGCTGCACCAGGATCAGCGCGACGGCAAAACCTGTTCGCTTCAGATAGACCAACGTCTCGAACAGCGCTTCGCTCTCCTGCCCGGTGATGGCCAGGATGGTGGCTCCCCAGGGGAGGTTTACGCTTTCGTGGCGCAGCAGCTCGATGAAAGGCGCTGTGGGGGTAACTTGCGCCCGGGCCAGCACCTCCAGCAGATTCATCAGGTGGGCGCGCTCCCGGCGCGGGTGCAGGCGGAAGCGGGTCTTTGTCTCCGAAAGTGGATCCAACGCCTCGGTCACCAGGCCGACGGGCAGCTTTTCCCGGACGACGATGTGGTTGGCGACGGAGGCGGCGGCGACGATGGCCAGCTCGGTGGCGGTGTACCGCCGCCGCTGGGGGTAATCGTCCTCGTTCAGGTTGAGGCAGATGAGCGTCTCGCGGGCGATGGCGGGCTGGTAGCGCTTCACCAGCAGCCGCCCACCGCCGATCAACCGCGGCGAGCTCAGCCGAGCCGTCGCCGTCCAATGGATGCGGCGGGGAGAATCGCCCCGCTGGTAATCGCGCACGCCCATGATGCGCGCCGGGTCCTCGAACAGGGGCATGCGGTCGGGCAGCACCGCCAGCGGTGAGTGGGTGGGCAGTCCCAGTTGCTGCAGGGGGACGACGCGCGGGTAGACGATAATATACTCTGGCGCCATTTCTAGCTCTTTGGCAGGGGTGGCCCCCAGCAGGTCGCCGGCCCGCATCTTTAGCGGGCCGATGGGGTAATAGCCGCGCTTGCGGCAGTTGAGGCTGTAGCGGACGGAGAAGCGTTCGTGCGTGCCCAGGCTGATGACTTCGTGGTGAAAGGGTGGGGCGGCGAGCGTGACCGGCAGCGACTCGTGCACCTCCAGCCAGGGGATGGGCAGCCGGCCGGCGTTGTGCACCGTGAGGTTCACGGACACCTGCTCGCCGCAGAAGGCGTGGCTGGTGAAGCGTCGTAGGGTCTCCAGGCGGCGCGTTGCGTGCTGCATCCACAGCCTTGATACGATGTAGATTCCAAAGAGAAGGTAGAGGACGGTGAAGAAAAAGTCGATGCGCCAGACAGCGGCGATGATGAATAAAATCAGCAAGTAGGGTACGAGATTTCCCATGGGGTGTAGCTACTCTAGCTCGCCGATGTTCAACTCCGTGGCTTCCAGGATTTCCGCCAGGATCGCTACGGCGGTGCGTCCGCGCAACTGGCTCTCCGGTTTGATGATCAGCCTGTGTGCGAGTGCCAAGGGCACAAGTGCCTTGACGTCGTCGGGGATGGCGTAATCACGGCCGCGCAGGGCGGCCAGCGCCTGCGCGGTCTTGTACAGGGCCAGCGACCCGCGCGGGCTGGCCCCCAGTGCCAGGTCGGGATGGGAGCGGGTAGCACGCACGATAGCCAGGATGTACGCCTCCAGTGATTTGTCCACGTGGACGTCTGTGACCACGTCGTACAGCTTTAGTATCTCGGTGCCGTCCACTACCTGGCCAATGGTCTCGATGGGGTGCTGTTTCCGCAGGTTGCGCAGCATCTGTCCCTCGTCCTCCAGGTCGGGATAACCCAGCGACAGGCGGATGAGAAAGCGGTCGAGCTGGGCCTCCGGCAGGGGAAAGGTGCCCTCGTACTCGATGGGGTTCTGTGTCGCCATCACCAGGAATGGAGCAGGCAGCGGGCGGGTGACGCCATCGACCGTGACCTGCTGCTCCTGCATGGCCTCCAGCAGCGCGGCCTGGGTGCGGGGCGTGGCGCGATTGACCTCGTCGGTCAGCAGCACGTGGACAAAGACCGGCCCCGGTTGGAACTCGAAGGTGTTGCTGCGCTGGTTGAACACGCTCACGCCGGTGATGTCGTTGGGCAGCAGGTCGGGGGTGCACTGTAAACGTTTGAACTCGATGCCCATACTGGCGGCGATGGCGCGGGCCAGCATCGTCTTGCCGGTGCCGGGCACGTCCTCGATCAGCACGTGCCCCTGGCACAGCAGGG
>CAZWPV010000003.1:0-22312 GCA_964635485.1 uncultured Anaerolineales bacterium | reverse complement strand
CGATAAAGTAGAGCACCTCGGCCTTTCTCCGGCGTGGCTTGACGCCGCGTGGAATGCGCTCGAGGTTCTGGCTCCAAATCTGACGCTCCTTGTTGTCGTCGCCAGAGATGTTGTAATCGGTGGCAATCGCATCCCCAAACGCCAGCATACCCTCGGGGATGTTCACCTCTTTGTCGACGGAATATTCCTTCAGGGCGATCATGCTTTCCATGATGTCGATGCCCCTCGGGCAGCGCACCTGGCACGATTTGCAGGTGGTGCAGAGCCAATACGTGCGGCTGTTCAGCACCTCATCCCGCAACCCCAGGTTCACCATGCGCCATACCTGGCGCGGCGAATAGTCCATCGCATAGGCTGTTGGACACGTCGCAGAACACGTGCCGCACTGAATGCACGTCCTCAGCTTTTTCAACGGGTCAACGGCTTCGAGGAACGAGCGGTCAAGCACCTCACTGGACAGATCGAGCTTCACTTCCGCCATTGCGATAGCCTCCTTATTGAGTTTTCGAAATCAGAATTGATGCGTCAGTCCTGTCGCTGCAGTGATTCTTCCCCTTCATCGATGAAATCCTGTAGCCACTCGCGCACCGCCGGGTGCGTCAACGGGATGTCACCCAATTCAGCGCGTACATCCTCTGTGGAGAATTCGAACTCGCGCCCATCCACCCGATGGACATAGCGCAAATCGCAGGAGCCGGATAGGATAACGGCCAGCAGCGTTCCGGTGATGTCGCCCAGAGGGGCACGATCGATATGGCTGTGTTGAAATGTGGCCCGCAGCTTCGTCCCCCGCCCCAGTTGCGATTCAATGGTAAGGCTGCCATTGCAGCGCTCCGTAGCCGTCTTGAAAAGGGGGATGCCCAGGCCAACGTGGCGCGTGCTGCGTGTGGTGAAGAAAGGATCAAAGACGCGCGCCAGTTGGTTCTCGCTCATCCCCCTGCCATTGTCCCGAATCGTGATCGTCAGCCAATCCGCCGCCAGATCCTCCTCAATGGCCAACTCAACGAAAGTCGCTCCGGCCTCTAGCGAATTCTCCACAGCATCTAGGATATGCAGGCTCAATTCGCGCATACAGGCAGACCAGTCCTTCAAATCGGGGGACGAAATATCCCTGAGCTCGCACCGGCCTTCCAAAGGCCTAATCAACTCCTGGTATGCCCAACTTACACAACTCGCCCACGACGGTATACGTCGTGAGTGATGTCGTCAAGATGGGGACTTTCTCCTCCTCCGCCTTCTCCAGTGTGGCGGCGTCGATGCTCATCCCCTCGGCAACGATGATGCCCGCCAGGTCGAGCAGGCTGGCCACAGCCACGATGTTGGGGTGTCCCTGGATCGTCACCCACACGTTCCCCGCCTGCGCCTTGGCCATCACGCAACTCAGCAGGTCAGAAGCGTAGCCGCCCGTGACTTCTTTACCCAGGTTCCCCACCGCCGATCGCACTTCTAGCGAGAGTTGCTGGCTGATTTCTTGCAACTTCAAAGGCCTACCCCCTGTCTCTCTACAGGAACGACACGCACTTTACCCACTCCATTGTGCCACACCTGGGCCTGTTGTCAAGAGTAGAGTAACCGTTTAACTCACCCTGCTCCTGCCATTCATAACGAAGCTGGTGCTTGTAATGGTGACTGTTTTACAGGCACGCACCAGGGATAAGTTTACCACAAAAACGAAAATAGGCAAAACCAAGTGCGAAAATAGGCCGTTTTGCCTACTAAAGACGGTGTTGACCGATAGGCCCGGCGTCAGAACTCGTACACCGCCAAATCCTGCGCCAACTCCACCGGGCCGCCAAAGGCCTCGCTTGCCTCTTCGATCCAGCGATCGTACTTGTGGGGAGCGGGACGGTAGTGAACTAACACCAATCGCCGCGCGCCAGCTCGGCGTGCGATCTCCCCGGCTTGAGCCGCGCTGGAGTGTCCTAGCGTAGGTTCCGCCGCCTCGTGGATCAGGATGTCAGCATCCCGCGCCAGCTCCACAACGGCATCACAAGGCGAGGTGTCGCTGGAATAGGCCGCCACCCCGCCGCCGTTCTTGCTCTCGATCCGCAAGCCCATGTTGGGCACCACGTGCTGCACCGGCGCGGCGGTGATGCGGAAATCGTCATCGTCCAGCACCAGCGCCCCCACCTCCTCGGGAACGACGTGGCAGGGCGTATCGAAGAAACCCGGCCACTCATCCCGCCGGAACAGGTCCATCAGCACGTTGTACCGATCTATAACGTCCTGAATGCCGTATATCGGCAACGGTACCTTGCGTTCCAACAGCCAAGTGTCCATCAGAAGGATAGGGACAGTGGCGACGTGGTCGGGGTGGAAATGAGTAATGATCAAGCCGCGAAATCTTTCGAGATCCAACCCCGCGCTTTGGATGCGCAAAATGGGGTTATCTCCACAATCGACCAGGAAAAACCCCCGTTCGCCCTCAATTGCCAAATACGTGTTGGCGTGCGTCTCGTTTGGCACCGCCGCCGCAGTGCCCAAGGTCACAACTTTGGCCACGAGTTCTACCCCCCAAAGACACTTAGAACGACAAGAGGCGTTACGTGCACCTCAAGAGCGGCTGCCAACGCCAACATCGGCACGACGAGCGCGAAGAACACTTTGACGAAATCGGCCAGCGCCCAAAGCCATCCCTCACCCACCGCCATCCCCTTCGGCGGCGACATAAAGACCGCCCCCAGACGGACAGACAGCGCCGTTGCGATGACCGCGGCAGGCAACTCCAACACCCCGTGCGGCAACACGGCAGCGGCAAAGAACACTACTGGATTATACACGCTTGCGGCCTGAACGACAAGAAAGAAAATCACCGCCATGGGGAGCATCAGCAGCGCTATCGCCAGCGTGCCTAAGGAGAACACGGCCAAAAGCGCCGCTACGGCCAGTACTCGTAGATTGTGAATCAAAACGTCCCAGGTTGTGAAGGAGAACATCCCCAGGTTCTGCGACCGGGCGAACGCCTCGGAAGAGACCTCTTGGCGCAACACGTCCGGCGGCAGCCGATAGCGATCGGCAAAGGTGTAACCGACGTAAACCGAAAACACCAGCGCAATCACGACTGTCAAGATCGCCAGCCGCGAGCGGCGAAGAATGGCGGGAATGTCGTGCCTGTAGAGCCCTCCCAGCACCCCCAGCCACCGTAGCCCTGCCGGCATCTTTTTCACGTCCGCCCCAAAGAACCACGGCTCCCACCGCAGGCGACTTCTAAAGGAGCGCCATAGAGAAGGCAGGTTCAACTCGTCGATTTCGCGCCCAAGCAACTCCTCACGGCTAAACGTGTGGATACCCATGCGTATCAGGACAATGTCCACAACTGCCAAGAACAGAACGATCCACCACAGGACGTCATAGTTGGCCCAGAACATGATAAGTGCCTCGCCCTGCACCAGAAGCGCCATTGGGATGATGATGAAGCTGGCCAACAGATTGGCCGCACGCACGCTCGTCGTCTGGCTCGATAGCACCACCGCGCCGCTCACCATCACCACCCCTTTCACCGTCGTCAACACGATAGTCAGCACCAGCAGAATCAACGGCGGCGTCCAACCTTCGATAAAGTACAAGCCGGCTAGATAGACTGTGATACCCAGATAGGCGGCCAACAGGGGGGGTGTCATCGCGGCCAGTGTCTTGCCCAAATAGAGCTGCGTGTCACTCAACGGAGTAGCCAGGAGTGGCTCGAGGCTCCTACGCTCCTTCTCCCCCACAAAGGTCTCCAGCGCGATCACCAGCGAGAACGAGATGGGAAAGAACCCCACCACCATCAACAGGAAGGGGAGCATCCGCTCGCCGACAATTTCCGCGCCGTATCTGGCGACCCCGCGCAGCGCATAGTTTGCTATCCAACTCATCAACGCAGGGAAAAAGAGGGTCAGGATGATGATGGGCACTACCATGCGCCAGTCCCGCAGCGTGTCCCGGATCTCACGCCCGACCAACGTGAACACCGGCCCAAGTGCCTCGCCCACCGCACGTCTACGCTCAGCTATCGCCGCCATCTCTACGCCTCCTCGACTACCCGCAAGTATACATCTTCCAGGCTGCACCTCACCTCACTCAGGGTGACGACCCCCACCCCTCGCGCCGCCAATAAGTGAAGCAACTGCGGATTTGTCTCCCGAGGATCGGGCGCAAAGTAGCGCACCCAATCCTCGCCGTGTGCCTCCACCTCGACCAGCTCGGAAACGAGCTTGACGATGCCATTCCGACGGGGGTCGCCGACGGGTTGAGCCAGGCGCAACTCCATCAGCGGCGCTCCCAGCAGGCGCGCCTTCAGCTCCGCCGGGGTCCCCAGGGCGATGATCTTCCCCCGGCGGATGATGGCGATACGGTCGGCGATGGCCTCGGCCTCCGGCAGGTTGTGCGTGCAGAGCACGATCGCCCGCCGGTGGTGGCGCAGGCCGATCACAGAGTCGCGAACCAGCTTGGCGCTGTGGGGATCCATCGCTGAGGTGGGTTCATCCAGCAGCAGGACGGGTGGATCGTGCAGCATCGCGCGTACCAGAGCCATCTTCTGACGCATGCCTTTCGAGTACGTGCCTATGCGCTGCTCCCACGCATCGGCCATTCCGAACCGGGCCATCAAGTCCTTGGCCCGGCGCTCACGCTCCTCGGCCTCCAACCCCATCAAGCGCCCGAAGAAATCCAGATACTGACCACCTCGCATGCGGAGATAGAGACCGGGGTGCTCGGTCAGCACCCCCACCCGACGCCGGACCTCCTGCGGCTGCTCGGTCACGCTGTACCCGGCAACACGCGCTTCCCCCGTCGTCGGACGCAGGATCGCGGCCAGCATGCGCACCGTCGTCGTCTTGCCAGCCCCATTGGGCCCCAACAGCGCCAGGATCTCACCGGGCCGCACCGACAGCGTCACCCCATCTACCGCTGTAAAACCGTCAAACCGCTTTGTCAGACCTGTTAGTTCAATCATCATCACAACCTCATCCAGTGTTTTTGCTCTGGCCCTTGCCACCATCGCAGTATAGCACATAAATATAGAGATTCCGTCACACCAATGCAGAGATTTTGCGAACGTCGTAAGTAAAACCAGACACGGGCTGAGATTGCGAGAGCAGACTCTCAGTCAACCAGGTTGTACGTCATTATACCAACTTTGAGGTCTCCTGACAATGGGCAATTATGGGAGCGTATCATGTTTGGGACAAGCTTTCCGCTCATAATCAGGCGTGGCGGGCGATTATACGTCCGGCTCAACCCCGTTTTGGCCTCTGTAACGAACCTTTTGCCCTTATCCCCCGCCTGTTCTTGTCCCCTCCGTGATACGCTCACCAATTACTACTATTAGCAAACAGAAAACTGCCGGGCAGGCAAGCCGCCCGGCAGTCGTCAGATTTATTCATGCACCTTCCGTTACTTCTACGGCTCCCCCTCTCCAACATCCTTCTGAGAAACACCATAGATAGTCACAATGCGCTGAATCATCGTAAAGGCAGAGAGGACTGCCAAGGCCCCGGGCAACGCCCACGGCAACACAGCGTGTAACCCAAATGCCGAGAGCACGCCGATGAGCAAGATACGCTCCATGCGGGTCAGCAGCCCACCTTTGCAGGCAAAGCCCAGTGCCTCAGCTCGCGCGCGGACGTAACTGACCATCAGTGACGCCACCAAGGCGACGAGCAACAAGGCGACATTGAGGAGATTCCCGCGTTGTATATAGTGCGCCGCGAGTCCCAGGATCAGCGCGGCATCAGAGATGCGATCGAAAGTCGAATCGAGAAACGCCCCAAAGCGACTCTGCTTGCCGAGCGTCCGCGCCAGCAGCCCATCCAACGCATCTACAGGTGAGACGACCAGCAGCAACCAACCTCCCAACGTGAGGTACCCCAGGCCAAACACGACCCCTACCCCGACTTGCAGCAGCATACCAAACAGAGTGATCGTATTGGGATGGATGCCCAGCCGGGCCATAAAGTTGGCGAGCGGCCTGAGGATGATCGCCCCTTTGGCACGCGCCCAGTCGGTAAGCGTCTCCCACCGCTTTCTGCGCCGTCCCTGGGGCGCTGTCCTCCTCTTGGGGGTCGTCTTCTTGCCGACCTCTACCCGTTGCGTGCTACTCATCGCCTACAGCCGGCTCCTCGATAAACGCCTCAAGCTTGCGACGTGACTTCTCGTCGGTGAACTGGACAGGCGGCGACTTCATAAAGTAGGACGAAGGCTCGACGATGGCGCCGCTCAGCCCGCGATCCAGCGCCAACTTGCAGCAGCGCACCGCGTCGATCACCACACCGGCGGAGTTGGGGCTATCCCACACCTCCAGCTTCATCTCCACCTTCAGCGGCACCTCGCCGAAGGTAGTGCCCTCCATCTGAATGTAGCAGAACTTGCGGTCGGTCAGCCACGGCACGTAATCCGACGGGCCGACGTGCACATCGCCCGGCGGCAACTCATAGTCCAACTGGCTGGTCACGGCGTTGGTCTTTGATATCTTTTTCGACTCCAACCGCTCCCGCTCCAGCATGTTGTAAAAGTCCATGTTGCCGCCAAAGTTGAGCTGGTAGGTGCGATCGAGCCTCACGCCTCGCTCGCGGAACAGCCAGGTCATCACCCGGTGAGAGATTGTGGCCCCCACCTGGCTCTTGATGTCGTCGCCGATGACCGGCAGCCCTCGCTCCGCGAAACGCCCCTGCCAGTACTTCTCACGGGCGATGAAGACGGGGACGCAGTTGACGAACCCGCAGCCCGCGTCGAGCACCTGCTCCACGTACCACTTGGTGGCCATCTCGCTGCCCACCGGCAAAAAGCTCACCACCACGTCGGTGCCCGTGTCTTTGAGGATGCGCACGATGTCCGCCGTAGGGCCGGGTGCCTTCTCGATCACCTGCGAAAGGTACTTGCCCAGCCCATCATGCGTCATGCCCCGATCGACCGTCACGCCGAGCTTGGGGACGTCCGCAAACTTGATCGTGTTGTTGGGCGGCTGCCAGATCGCCTCCGCCAGGTCGAGGCCGACCTTGTCCTTGTCCACGTCGAAGGCGGCGGAGAACTCTATATCGCCCACGTGGTAGCCGCCGAGCCTGACGTGCATCAACCCAGGGACAAACTTGTCGTCCGGCGCGTCCCTGTAAAACTGCACACCCTGGACCAACGCCGCGGCACAGTTACCCACGCCGACGATCGCTACGCGCACATTCTTCCGCTTTGATTTCGCCATCTCTTCGTTGACCTCCAAATTGATAATTTAGACTTCAGCATCGGCCAGCAATTGCATGAACTCATCCTGACGACGCTGAATTTCTGACAGATTTACAGAGCAGTACACCTCCCGGCCAACCCGCCTCACCTGGACCAGATCGAGCAAGCGCAGCGGACGCAGATGAAAGGAGATCAACGGCTGGCTGACGTGCAACGTCCGCGCCAACGCGGTCACGGTCATCTCGCCGCGAGCGGCCAGTGTGACCAGGATGCGCAGGCGCAGAACGTCCTTGAGAGCGTAGAAATAGCGCGCTATTTCCCGCAGTTCCTGGATGGTTATCTCGCCCCGCTGCTCAGGCACAAGTGTCTCCAATGCATAAAGAAATATTTCATAAAGAATCGTTTTATAAAAGGCGGCTTATATATTAATCGATAAGCTCAAGTGTGTCAAGTTGCCAAACGATCTGATTCAGGTATAATAGCACCGAGATTCGGGGCGTAGCGCAGTTCGGCAGCGCGCACGGATCGGGACCGTGAGGCCGGGGGTTCAAATCCCCCCGCCCCGACTAATTAAACCCCACTTGGTGAGTGGGGTTTCGCTTTTACTCCGCCGACTTTGCCTCCTGCCACAGCGCCTCCAGCGCGTCGATATCCATCACCGTCATGTCCAACCCGCGCTCGCGGGCCATCCGTTCCATCGCGCGAAAGCGGCGCGCAAAGCGTGCGTTGGCCTGCCGCAGCGCGACCTCCGGGTCAACTCCCAACCAGCGCGCCCAGTTGACCGTCGCGAACAGCAGATCGCCTACCTCCGCCTCGCGCGTCTCCGGCGTGACTGCCGCCTCGACCTCGGCGATCTCCTCGCGCACCTTATCGGCCACGCCGTCCGGGCCGCTCCAGTCAAAGCCCACGCGGGCCGCGCGGCGGCTGTAGGTATCCGCCTGCTGCAATGCGGGCAGCGCCGCCGGGATGGAATCGAACACCGACCGCTCCCCTCCCTTCTCCTCGCGCTTGAGTTCCTCCCACCGCTGCAGCACCTCGCTTGTCCCGCTGACCTCCCGCCCACCCCACACGTGGGGATGGCGGTGCTTGAGTTTGGCGTCGATGCCGCTGATGACAGCAGGCATCTTGAACTCGCCCTCCTCGGTGGCGATCTGGGTGTGAATCAGAACCTGCAATAATAAATCGCCCAGCTCCTCCTGCAACGCGCACAAGTCGGCGGCGTCGATAGCCACTGCCACCTCGTATGCCTCTTCCAGCAGCGTCCCGCGCAGGCTCTCGTGAGTCTGCTCGCGATCCCAGGGGCAGCCGTCGGGTGCGCGCAAGTGGGCCATCGTCTCCTGCAATCCCTCAAAGCTGGTGACGCCAGGCAGCGACGGCACGTACAGCGTGGTCAGATGTTCGACATCGCAACGGTCGAGTTCGTACAGCGGCAGGCGCACGACCCGTTCTTCGGGCGTCCCAGCGGCGCACACCAGCGCCACCTCGTGGTCGTCGGGATACTGGTTCATCAGCGTCAGCTTGACGTCGGCGGCCAGCGCCCGGCTGTAGAGTTGGGCCAGCAGCGCGGGCAGATCGGGGTTGAGCGGCGGGTGGTGGAGGGCTGCTATCTCCACCGCATCGTAGACCTGCAGTCCCGCCAGCGCGTCGACCCGCAGCGCCGTCAGCGTGGGCTCGACAAAGCTCAGCCCCTCCACAATGCGCACCGCAAGGCCGGCCTCTTCAGTCTGCGAAAGCAGCCGCGTAACCGTGGCCTCCCCCACCAGCGGGTGACCCGGCACAGCGTAGACCACCCCCTCCGACCGCTGGCCCAGCCGCAGCACCTCGGCGGCAATGGCCTCGTAAACCTGCGCGAAATTCTCCGCCCCCTCGTAGAGGGAATCGAAGGAATGCAATGCCAAGTGGGATGGCAGCCCAGCGACGGTTGGATGGCGCTCCGTGCGCAGCCACACCTCGCCCGCCGCCTCCAACACCTCCCACGCCTCCCGCGTCAGATGGCGCGGATCGCCCGGCCCCAGGCCGACGACCGTGATAACCCCCATAAGACACCTCCATAGGTCATGAACACAAAAAGGGCAAGGCAGCGACGCTGCCCTGCCCTACGTATATCTGCTTACGCTTGCGATTAGCGCTTCGTGTATTGGGGAGCTTTCCTCGCGCGCTTAAGCCCGGGCTTTTTACGTTCCTTAGCCCGCGCGTCGCGAGTGAGGTAACCGCCCTTGCGCAGGACGGGCCGCAGGTCCGGATCCACCTTCAACAGCGCCCGCGCGATGCCAAGCTGGACCGCACCGGCCTGCCCGCTGATCCCCCCGCCCGTCACCTTGATGCTGATATTGAAGCGATGCTCCGTCCCCGTCACCTGAAGCGGCGACTTGAGCGTGAGCACGTCCACGCCCCGGGGAAAATACTGCTCCATGGGCTTGTCATTGATCACGACAGAGCCATCGCCATTGGGAAAGAGCCGCACCCGAGCGGTAGCGGTCTTGCGCCGTCCAACTGCTTCATAGTACTCCATACGCCTTCTCTCC
Organism: uncultured Anaerolineales bacterium; assembly: GCA_964635485.1. Classification (GTDB taxonomy): domain Bacteria; phylum Chloroflexota; class Anaerolineae; order B4-G1; family B4-G1; genus JAFGED01. The sequence goes on along the minus strand of CAZWPV010000003.1, from coordinate 12,632 downwards.
TAGTCGTCTTTATCCTAATTCCAACAGCCTGGGCTGTTGCGCCTCGTGGGGATGCTCCGAGCCAGCGTAGATCTTCAAGTGCTTGAGTATCCGTCGTCCCAGACGGTTCTTGGGCAACATACCCCGCACCGCGTGCTCAATCACCCGAGTGGGATGCTTCTGGAGCAAGTTACGCAGCGTGATCTCCTTGAGCCCACCGGGATAACCCGAGTGCCGATAGTACATCTTCTGGTCCAGCTTGCGTCCCGTCACGTGGATCTTGGCGGCGTTGACGACGATCACATAATCACCGGCATCCACCGCAGGCGAATAGATGGGCTTGTGCTTGCCGCGCAAGACACTCGCCACCTGAGCCGCCAAGCGACCCAAGGTCTGTCCAGCAGCATCAACCACGTACCAATCCCGCTGGACATCCTCCTGCTTCGTCACATAAGTCTTTCCCACAGTCTCTCACTCCTAACCGAAATCGCCTCTTCTCTCCGCAGGGAGCCTCAGTACTTTACCTCCACCAGGCACAGACCGTGTGCAGGGGCCGTCGGGCCGGCCTGGCTGCGATCACACGATGCCAACACTGCTGCAAACTCCTCCACCGTCATCTTGCCTCGCCCTACCCGGAGCAGCGCACCGACGATGCTGCGCACCATGCGATAGAGAAAGGCATCTGCTTCAACGTCAAAATTCAACCAAGGCCGGCCTTGAGCGCGCTCGCCGTGGGCGCAGCCGAAGGGAAGCTCCTGCCCCCACTCCGCCGCCAGTATCCGCCGCACCGTAGTGCGGCCCCGCTTGGGCGGCTGCCCGAAAGCGGCGAAATCGTGCTCGCCCAAGAGCGACTGCGCCGCCTGCTGCATCGCCGCGACGTCCAGCGGCACAGCCACGTGCAGGCTGTAGCGTAGGGCCAGGGGCCAGCGCACCGGCGCGTTGTACACCGTGTACCGGTAGCGCCTGCTGCGAGCATGGTAGCGCGGATGAAAATCCGGCGCACATTCCTCAATCTGTAAAAAAGCGATGTCAGCGGGCAAAACCGCGTTCAGCGCCCGCCACAGGTCATCTAGCCCATGCTGCCAAGCGGTGTCAAAGGCGACGACCTGTCCAGTGGCATGCACACCGGCATCGGTGCGGCCCGCCGCCAGAACGGTGACAGTCTCCTGGGTTATCTGGGCCAGTGCCGCTTCCAGAGCCTCCTGAACCGTCAGGGCATTGGCCTGGCGCTGAAACCCACTGTACTCCGTTCCATCGTAGGCGACGACCCCTCGCACCCGCATCGCTGCGCCGCCTAACCGCTACTCCTCCACCAGCTCCAACAGGGCCATCGGCGCGGCATCGCCCTTGCGCGGCCCCAACTTGTACATACGGGTGTAGCCGCCTGGTCGATCTACATAACGCGGCGCAATCTCCTCAAAGAGCTTTTTCACGACATCCACACGCGTGCCATCGGACCCTGTCACCCAATGGGTCAACCGGCCAGCCGCCAACCGACGGGCATGCACGCCTCGGTTGGTATCTTCTTCCTCTTGCAACAAGCCCCGCTTGGCCAGCGTGATCAGTTTCTCCGCCTGTCCACGGATCGCCTTGGCCTTTGCCTCGGTCGTCTCAATACGCTCGTGATGGAACAGCGCTGACACCAGGTTGCGGCGCAGAGCTGCACGGTGACCGCCGGAGCGGCTCAATTTCTTACCAGCGACGTGGTGTCGCATCTATTCACCTCCACCCTCAATCTCATCCAGGAAGCCCCGCTCTTGGAGACAATCCTTCAATTCGGTCAACGATTTCTGACCAAAGTTCCGGATAGTCAGCAGCGTATCATCCCCCAGCGTCAACATCTCCAGCACTTCACCTACGCTGGTGATCCCAGTGCGCCTGAGCGCATTGAACACACGCACGCTCAGGTCAAGTTGCTCGATGGGCACCTCATAGATCTCCCGCGGCAGCCCTTCCTCCTCCTCCTCCGGCTCTTCCTCCTCCAGGGCAAGCCCGGCGACCAGGCGCAGGTGAGCCACCAGGTTACGAGCGGCGCTCTTGAGCGCATCCAAAGGCGCCACCCGCCCATCGGTCCAGATATCGAGGGTCAAGCTGTCGTAGTTGGTCATCTGCCCCACCCGCGCTCGTTCGACATCGAAAGCGACTCGGCGGATAGGGCTGAATATCGCATCCACCGGCAGTTCGCCAATAGGCATCCGGCCCCGTTCATCAGACCGCATGTAGCCGCGACCCTGCTCGACAGTGAACTCGATATCGAGACTGGTCTTGGCGGCGTCCACGTTGAAGAGATAAAGGTCTGGATTCAGGACCTCAATCTCCGGTGGGGCTTGAATGTCGCCGGCGGTTACCGTGCTCGCACCCCGCACCGGCAGGGACATGCGCATCGGTTCTTCGCCCTCCATCTTCAAGCGCAGTTGTTTGACCTGCAGGATAATCTGCATCACGTCTTCCCGCACACCCGGAATAGCCGTGTACTCGTGTGCGATATCGGAGACGCGGACCGAGGTCACCGCTGCGCCAGGCAGCGAGGAGAGCAAAACCCTCCGCAGTGCATTGCCCAACGTGACCCCAAAACCGCTCTCGAGTGGGCCGATCACAAACCGGCCATAGGTCTGAGAAACTGCATCCGTCTCAACTTTTGGCAAGACTGGTACTGACAACCGTCGCCTCCTATTTTCAGCTACCCTCTGATCGAAATGAAAAGCACGCCGTGAATCCCACTAGCGTGAGTAATACTCCACAATCAACTGCTCATCCACCGCCATGGCGATGTCTTCGCGCGTAGGCGCCTGCACCATGCGGGCCGCCATGTTCTTTGCATCCAGACTCAACCAGGCTGGCACTGCCCCCTCGTCCAGTAGCTCTGCACGCTCCCTGAAGTAGGTGCGCTTGCGGCTTCCCGCCCGCACCGAGATCGTGTCCTGCGGACAGACGACGTAGGACGAGGCACTCGTGCGATGGCCGTTGACGACAAAATGCCCATGCTGTACCAACTGGCGCGCCTGAGCCCGCGAGTCGGCAAACCCCAACCGGTAGATCACGTTGTCCAACCGGCTTTCCAACAGAATGAGCAGATTCTCGCCGGTGAGACCCGGCCGACGCTCCGCCTCACGGAAGTAACGCCGGAACTGCCGCTCCAGTACGCCATAGATGCGCCGCACCTTCTGCTTTTCGCGCAACTGCCGTGAATAGTCGGTTGGACGGCGACGGCGGCGAAACCTGGCCGTTCGCCCATGCTCACCGGGCGGATAGTCGCGTCCCCTCTCGAACGGACACTTGGGCGAGGTGCAACGCTCGCCCTTCAAAAACAGCTTCTCCCCTTCACGACGGCACAGCTTACAAACCGGGCCGGTATATCTGGCCATACTTCTCTCCTAATCCTCTATACTTGCATCCACCAACCAGCTACACCCGACGCCTCTTGGGCGGGCGACAGCCGTTGTGCGGAATCGGGGTCACGTCGGTGATAGAGCGTACCTTAAGTCCCGCGGCCTGGATAGAACGAATCGCCGCTTCACGCCCCGGGCCGGGCCCCTTGACGAAAACATCTACCTCGACCATCCCTTCATCCGCAGCCGCTCTAGCTACCTGCCGGGCGGCCTGCCCGGCTGCAAACGGCGTGCTCTTGCGCGCCCCCTTGAATCCAACCCTTCCACCGCTGGACCAGTTGATAACACCACCCTGCGGATCGGTGATGGTCACAATCGTGTTGTTGAAAGTCGCGTGGATATGGGCCTGCCCACGCGGCACACTCCCCTTAACCCGGCGCTTTGCGCGACGACGAGTCTCTTGTCTACGAGCCATTCCTCCTCCTCTACCTCTACTACTTCTTCTTCATCCCGCGCCGTCGACCACGGCCAGGCACAGTCTTCTTGGGGCCGCGCTTCGTACGCGCATTCGTCCGCGTGCGCTGGCCGCGCACGGGCAGATTACGGCGGTGACGCAACCCACGATAGCACCCGATGTCGACCAAGCGCCGGATGTTCTGCTGCACCTCTCGCCGCAGATCACCCTCGACCTGATACTCTCGGTCAATGACCTCACGCAGCGCAGCGATCTCTGATTCCGTCAGGTCCTTGACCCGCGTATCTGGACTCACGCCCGTCTTTTCGAGAATATCGCCGCTCGTCGAGCGCCCAATGCCGTAAATATACGTCAGACCGATCTCCACCCGCTTGTTTCGCGGCAGATCTATACCCGCAATACGAGCCATACTTCCACTCCCCTATCGTTATCCGTCATCCTTGTCGTTGCCTGTGCTTTGGATTTTCGCAAATCACGCGCACCACACCGCGCCGCCGAATGATCTTGCACTTTGGGCAACGCCGCTTCACAGAAGGCGACACTTTCATTTTACACACCTCCAAAAACTCACGAGCGCATCAGGTTCCCCACCGCGTCAGAATCTCCGCCTCGCCGTCGGTGATGGCGATCGTATGCTCAAAATGAGCAGTCAACTTCCCATCACACGACACCACAGCCCAATGGTCGTCTAGCGTCCGAACGTACCGCTCGCCAGCCAACACCATCGGCTCCAACGCTACAGCCATCCCCTTGCGCAGGCGCACACCCTGTCCCGGGCGGCCATAGTTGGGCACCTGGGGATCTTCGTGCATGTTCCGGCCAATGCCATGGCCGGTGTACTCACGGACGACGTTACCCCCCTGCCCTTCCACGTAAGCCTGAATGGCAGCGGAGATGTCACCGGAGCGGTTGCCCACTCTGGCAGCCGCGATCCCCTCGTAGAGCGCAGCCTCGGTCACCTCCAGCAGCTTCCGAGTCTCCGGGCCAATCTCCCCTACCGGCAGAGTGATCGCCGCGTCGCCGTGATAGCCATCCAGAATGGCGCCTACGTCTATGCTGATAATGTCCCCTTCTCGCAACACGCGCGGGCCGGGAATGCCATGCACGAGCTCCTCGTTCACCGAGGCGCAGATGCTGGCCGGGAAAGGATGCGCACTGCCAGGAGGATACCCCAGGAACGACGGGATCGCGTTGTGCTTGCGGATGATTGACTCCGCAACCTCGTTCAACGCCGCCGTCGTCACGCCCGGCGCAACCTGTTCCCGCATCGTATCCAGCACCTCGGCCACAATCTGGCCAGCCCGGCGCATCTTTTCAATCTCGGCTGCTGACTTGAGAACGATCAACGTTATTTCCCGGCCGCTTCCACAACTGCGAGCAGGTCGGCCCGCACGGCCTCAATCGCCTGCTCGCCCTCCACCTCAGCCAACAGGCCTCCGGCGAAATAATACCCGATCAGGGGCGATGTCTCCTTGTAATACGTGTAAAGCCGGTTGCGCACCGTCTCCGGGTTGTCGTCATCCCGTTGATACAACTCGCCCCCGCAGGCATCGCACACGCCCTCGACGCTGGGCGGGTTGAATACCAGATTATACACGGCCCCACAGTTCCGGCAGACCCGCCGCGCCGTGAGGCGCTTGACGACTTCCTCATCCGCAACCTGGATCAGCGGCACGGCTGTCACACCTTGCCCTCGCTCGGCCAGCGCGTCGTCCAGCGCAGCAGCCTGACTCAACGTCCGCGGGAAGCCATCCAGGACGACTCCACCCCGGCAGTCGGGCCGGCCGATCCGCTCGACGACCATGCCCACCGTCACGTCGTCAGGCACCAGGTCGCCGCGATCCATGTATTCCTTGGCCAACAACCCCAACCCCGTCTTCCGGCCCAGGTGATCGCGAAACAGATCTCCACTCGAAACGTGAGGGACACTCAACTCCTTGGCCAACAGCTTGGCCTGCGTCCCTTTTCCCGCACCCGGCGGGCCCAACATCACGATGAAAGCGCCCACACCAGCCTCTTCTAAATGAACCCTTCGTAGTGCCGCATCAGGAGTTGAGCCTCCAACTGGCGCATCGTGTCGATCACCGTGCCGACCACGATCAGCAAGCCCGAGGCGGTTATGAGGAGCACGCTTGCTCTCAATTCCAAAGTGCCATATAGGATCAGATCCGTGACAAGGGGCAAAATCGCCACAGCGCCCAGGAACACCGCCCCCACCAACGTGATCCGCCGATAGACGGAGTTGATGTAGTCGGCCGTCTTCTTGCCCGGCCGGATGCCTGGGATGAAGCCTCCCTGCCGTTTCAACGCGCCGGGCAGGTCTTGCTGCTGTACCATAACGTCGGTGTAGAAATACGTAAAGCCAACAACCGCAAGAAAGTAGAAAAGAATGTACCACGGATTCTGCCCTGGTGTGAAGAAACTGATCACATCGCTGGCAAACTTGCCCACCGACTCGTTATTGACAAAGAACTGCGCGATGATCGCCGGAAAGGTCAAAAAGGCCTGGGCAAAGATCAATGGAATCATCCCCACCGTGTTAACCCGCAGCGGGATGTGGGTGCTCCCTCCGCCGTACATCTTCATTCCCCGCATCCGCTTGCCGTACTGCACCGGGATGCGCCGTTGCCCCTCCTGCACCACGACGATCACAAACATCGTGACGGCCATCAGCGCCAGGACGATGACCAACAACAACACGCTCAAGCCGCCCGACACGTCCTTTTCCTTCCCCTGCGCCCACAGGGACACCACGTTCTGGGGCATGCCGGCCACGATACCACTGAAGATGATCAGTGAAATCCCACTGCCGATGCCCTGCTCGGAGATCAACTCGCCCAGCCACATAGCGAACATCGTGCCGGCCACCATCGACACCAAAACGGTCACGGTGGGCAAGATGTTCTCTACCGCAGTGAAGCCAAAGTTCGGCAAAACCTTGACCGTGTACGACGAGTTGATGAGCTGAATCGACCCATAGCTCTGCAGCAGAGAGAGAGGAATGGTGGCAAAGTACACGATCCGGTTGAGCTTCTGCTGGCCTGTCTCTCCCTCTTCCTGCAAACGCTCCAGCGCAGGAATGATGGGGGTCAGCAACTGAACGATGAGCTGAGCCGTGATGTAGGACTGCACGCCGTTGGCCATGACCGACAGACGCTCTATCGCCCCACCGGAAAGCATATTCAGCACGTTAAAGAACTGGCCGGCCCCGGTGGTCTGCGCCAAGAAAGCCGACAACGCCTCCTGATCCACACCCGGCACCGGCAGCATGATCGTCGCCAGCCGGTAGATGATGAGGATCAGCAGCGTATAGAGCAGCTTGCGCCGCAAATCGGGCAAAGTCACTGCGTTCCGCAGAGCCTGTATCATCGACTCACTCCCAAACCCATCACTGGCTTACAGACAACCTATCGCGTCCGAGAACCGCCCCGCTGCCAGGGCAATTCCTCTACCGTTCCCCCGGCCGCCTCGATCTTTTCCCTCGCGCTTGCCGAGAACCGATGCGCCTTCACCGTCAGCGCCTTCTTCAGGTCCCCGCGCCCCAAGACCACCACCAACTCGTCTGCACGCTTGATGATACCGGCCTCGGCCAGGGTCTCTGGCGTGACCTTGGTCCCTTTCCTAAAACCAGCCAACCGCTCCACGTTCACCGGTGTGAACTCGATGCGCCAAGGGTCGCGGAAACCAACGCCCCGCACAAACGGGAGCTTGCGCACGAGGGGCAACTGTCCACCTTCGAAGTAGGGCTTCACGCCGCCACCGCTGCGCGCGTTCTGGCCCTTGGTACCGCGCCCGGCCGTCTTACCCTGGCCGGCGGCGATCCCGCGCCCCACACGCTTTCGTCTCTTGACCGCGTTTTCAGCAGGCTTCAGATCGTGTAACTTCACCGTTCTCCCCCTACTCGATTTCCTCGACCGTCACCAAGTGCCCTACCTTGGCAATCATTCCCCGGACGGCGGGCGTATCCTTCTGCTCCACCGCCTGATGCATGCGGCGTAGACCCAGCGCCTGCACCGTCCGCTTCTGTTTATACGATTGTCCGATCGGACTCTTGGTCAGTGTAACACGCAAAAGCTTTTTTTTCTTCGACGCCTTCTTGGCAGCGCTCATTTCTCTCGCCTCCAGAACGGCATCACTTTGACCGCAGGCACACCGCGCTGACGAGCTATGTCTTCGACACGTCGCAGTTGGCTCAAGGCATCCATCGTTGCCCGCACCACGTTCAGGACATTGGAGCTGCCCCGCGACTTGGTGAGCACGTCGTGCACGCCCGCGGCCTCCAAGACGGCGCGGACGCCGCCTCCCGCGATCACGCCCGCACCTGGAGCAGCAGGTTTGAGCAGCACATCCGCACCACCACAATGGCCGGTCACCTCGTGCGGGATCGTGGACTGAACCAGTGCGACAGGATGCATATCGCGCCTCGCCCGCTCGGTCGCCTTGCGAATCGCGTCGGGCACACCGCGCGCCTTGCCGATCCCAATCCCAACCTGACCACGGTTATCGCCCACCACCGCCGTCACGCGAAAGTTAAAGTGACGACCGCCCTTGACGACCTTGGCCACTCGTGTGATGTCGATGACACGCTCGTCCAGTTCTTCCCGATCCTCGAAGACCTCGCGATCTCGTACGTTCCCTCTGGCCATTCTGCCTCCGTTAAAACTCCAGCCCATTCTCACGGGCCGCGTCCGCCAAGGCTTTCACACGACCGTGATACTTGTACCCACCTCGATCAAATACCACCTGCTTGATACCCTGGCCCAGGGCACGTTCTGCCAGCACCTGGCCCACCACGCGTGCCTGGTCGGCCTTTGCCAACCCCTTGAGCTGCTTTTTCACCTCCGGATCAACGGTCGAAGCGGAGACCAGCGTGCAACCCTTGCTGTCGTCAATCACCTGAGCATAAATGTGACGCGAACTGCGAAACACGTTTAGCCGCGGACGCTCCGATGCGCCTGTCACGTGCTCTCGCACACGCGCGTGTCGCCGCAGGCGGCCTATCCGACGATCAATCTCTGGCATAATCCCAACCCCAATCCCTGCTATGCAATCTTACCGGCCTTGCCGGCCTTGTGCCGAACGTACTCGCCGACGTAGCGAATACCCTTACCCTTGTAAGGCTCCGGCGGCCGCCAGGCGCGAATCTCTGCTGCCACTTGACCGACCAACTCCTTGTCGGCCCCTCTGACCGTGATCACCTTTGTGCGGGAATCAACATCGAAGGTGATTCCCTCTGGCGGAGCGATGCACACGTTGTGGGAAAAACCCAACTGTAACAGCAGACTCTGGTCTCCCTGCAGATCGACGCGGTATCCCACACCTTGTACCTCCAACTGCTTGTGGAACCCCTCTGTCACACCAACCACCATGTTGTTCAGCAGCGCCCGCGTCAGGCCATGCAGCGCCCTGTGGTGCCGCTGATCGGTCGGACGACGCACACGCACCTGGTTATCCTCGATCGCGACCTCCATGTCCGGGTGGAAACTGCGGGAGAGGGTGCCCTTGGGTCCCTTCACCGTCACTTGACTACCCTGGACATCAACTTTCACTCCCTCCGGCAGAGGGATAGGCATACGACCAATCCGTGACATTACAAGCCTCCACCTACCACACGTAGCACAGCACTTCGCCGCCCACACCCAATCGGCGGGCCTGCTGTCCAGTCAGTACTCCCTTGGGCGTCGAGAGAATAGCGATCCCCATACCACTCCGCACCCACGGTATCTCCGAGACACGTGTGTACACACGCCGTCCGGGCTTGCTCACACGCTTCAGCCCCGCGATAACCGGGTGGCGATCTTGCCACTCACCAAAGTACTTGATCTTGATCTCCAACTGCGGCTGAGGACGATCACCCGTCACTCGGTAATCTTCAATGAACCCCTCGCCCTTCAAGATTTTGGCAATCGCCACCTTGATCTTGGACGAGGGCATGCTTACGCTCTGGTGCCTCACCGTCTGCGCGTTACGAATGCGCGCTAACATGTCAGCTATAGGATCGGATGTCGTCATCTGATAAGACCCCTTGTATTTTCCTTACCAACTCGACTTTACCACACCGGGGATCTCTCCCCGCAAGGCCAGCTCGCGGAAACAAATGCGGCACATTTGAAACCGCCGGATGTAACCCCGCGGTCGACCACATATCTTGCAGCGATTGCGCACCTGCACCTTGTACTCACGTCGCATCTCTCGAATCGGCATGCACGTTTTAGCCATACTTCACTTCCCCTCACCCAGGTCACTGGCCCCGTCGACGGAACGGCATCCCCAAAAGCTCCAGCAGGCGCCGCCCCTCCTCATCCGTCTTGGCCGTGGTGACAATGCTGATCTCCATACCACGCACTTTGTCAATCGAATCGTATTGGATCTCGGGAAACATCAATTGCTCACGCAACCCCAGCGTGAAATTCCCATGCCCATCCAGAGTGTCGGGAACGCCCCGAAAGTCACGCCGACGCGGCAGAGCTACATTGCACAACCTATCCAGAAACGCCCACATGCGTTCCCCACGCAGCGTCACCTTGACGCCGATCGCCCGTCCCTCGCGCAGCTTGAAATTGGCGATGGACGTACGCGCGCGCGTGATCACAGGTTGCTGTCCGGTGATGGTCGTGATGTCCTGCACCGTGTGATCCAGCGCCTTTGCGTCGTCCAGCGCCTCGCCCACTCCCACGTTGACGACGATCTTTTGCAGGCGTGGCGCTTGCATGATATTCTGATACCCGAACTCTTCCACCAACGCGAGTCGCGTTTCTTCGTAATACAGCTTTCGCAGACGTTGCATCAGTTTGCCTTCCTAACTAACCTAGTCAATGACCTCGCCGCATCTCTTGCACACCCGCGCCCTGCGCCCATCCTCCTGCTGGATAAAACCCACGCGCGTACGCTCATCGCAGTGCGAGCAAACCAGCATCACGTTGGATACGTCAATCGGCGCCTCGAACTCGATGATGCCAGCCTGGACCTCCTGGCGTCCGGCTCGGACAGGACGCTGATGCTTTTTGACCACATTAACCCCAGCGACAACGACCCGCTTCCCCTTGGGCAGCACCCGCTGTACCGTCCCTCGCAAACCCAGGTCCTCGCCCGAAATAATCTCGACTGTGTCACCCTTCTTAATATGATTGCCCACCTAAATACTCCTACCACCCCGGCCTAAAGCACCTCGGGGGCCAGCGAGACGATCTTCATGAAACCCTTTTCCCGTAGCTCTCGAGCCACCGGCCCAAAGATACGCGTACCCTTCGGATTCGAGGTCGTCCCATCCAAGAGCACCACCGCGTTGTCGTCAAAGCGGATGGTGGAGCCATCGGGACGACGGTACTCCTTCGCCGTGCGGACGATTACACCCCGCGTCACCTCACCCTTCTTCACTTGGGCAGTCGGGATGGCCTGCTTTACAGTCACCACGACAATATCGCCCACTCTGCCGTACCGCCGCCTCGACCCGCCCATAATACGTATGACGAGAGCATCCCGCGCCCCGGTGTTGTCGGCCACCTTCAGATGACTCTCTTGCTGGATCATTGCGCGACCTCCATCACCTCAACTGCAATTTCCGGCAACTCTTCAGCGCGTCTCACAATCTCCTCCACCCGCCAGCGCTTCTCGCGGCTCAAAGGCCGGGACTCAACGATGCGCACCATGTCGCCAACGTTGCAGTCGTTCCCCTCGTCGTGGGCCTTGTATTTTTTTCGCATGCACAAAACCTTGCCGTATCGGGGATGGCGGGCGAGACGCTCAACCTGCACCACCACCGTCTTGTCCATCTTGTTACTTACCACATGCCCTGTCAGCCGCTTACGCCGTTCTTTCACTGTGCTTCGCCTCCCTCGATCTCGATCAACTCAGCGCCCAATTCGCGCTCACGAAGGATCGTCTTCATTTGAGAAATGTCACGTTTCACAGTTTTCAACCGACTGGTGTCCTCCAGACGACCCGAAGCTTTATCGCGACGCAGGGCAAAGAGTTGCCGGTAGGCATCGTCCAACTGCTCCTGCAATTCCTCTGTAGTCCAAGTGCGAATCTCACGTGCTTGCATCTGATCTAATCCTATTCCTCAGCAGAGAGTCCCTCACGTCTGACAAACTGGCACTTGATGGGCAACTTGTGAGCCGCCAAGCGCATCGCCTCGCGCGCCGCCTCCTCGGCTACACCGCCCAGCTCAAACATCACCCGGCCTGGCTTGACCACAGCCACGTAATGATCCACCGCCCCCTTGCCCTTACCCATACGTGTCTCTGCAGGCTTGGCCGTGACCGGCTTATCGGGAAAGATGCGAATCCAGTACTTTCCGCGCCGCCGCACGTAACGCACGATCGCCCGCCGCGCCGCCTCAATCTGGCGCGCCGTGACCCACGCGGGCTCCAGTGCCTGCAACCCATAGTCCCCGAACACCACAGTCGTCCCGCGCGTGGCCTTACCCTTCATCCGGCCACGAAACTGCTTACGATACTTTGCCCGCTTTGGCTGTAACATCCCCTTGCTCCCTCATCCAACTCCAACGTCCCAGGCGTCTGCCCCTAGACGACGAAGGGTTCCTCCTGCACCTTGGCCTCGGGCAACACCTCACCCTTGTAAATCCACACCTTGACCCCAATGCGCCCATAGGTCGTGCGCGCCTCTTCCTGAGCGTAGTCGATATCAGCGCGCAATGTATGTCGCGGCACTTGCCCTTCGCGCACCGACTGCACACGCGCCATCTCGGCTCCATGCAAACGGCCTGCACACCTCACCATCACGCCCTGCGCCCCAGCCCGCATAGCTCCCTGAACGGCTCTCTTCATCGCTCGGTTATGAGAAATGCGCCGCTCCAACTGCGAAATGATGTTCTCCGCCACCAGCTT
>CAZWPV010000002.1:16602-24153 GCA_964635485.1 uncultured Anaerolineales bacterium | reverse complement strand
ATCAACCACACCTTCGATGACTTGATCGCGCTGTGCCGTCCCGACGCCTTCGTCCTGCTCTTGGGAGCGAGCGCACCGCTCACGCCGGTGCTGTTCGAGGTAGGCGTCAGCGCCACCAGCGGCACCCGCGTCGTCGATCCGCAGGCTGTGCTCCGGCTGGTGGGTCAAGGGGCGACGTTCCGGCAGATCAAGCGCGGGGGTGGGGTGCGTCTCTTGACGATGATGCGCGCGCGGTAACTTGTTTTTTGTGGGGAGGTTCGTATGCCTGAAGGTAAGGAACAGACAGTCGTCATCGTCGCCGTGGCGTGTGCTGCGGCACTGCTGGCGTGTCTTGTGACCGCGGCGTTAGGGGTGGCCATCACGTTCCTGTTTGGCATAGACCTTTTCTGGTGGATCTGATGAAACTCATCGGCATCGTCGGGTACAAGGACAGCGGCAAGACCACGCTGGCCCGCGCGCTGGCCAAGGAGCTGACGGCACGCGGGCATCGGGTGGCTGCGGTCAAGCACACATCTCACCAGATCGACCTGGCGGGGAAGGACACGGCGCTGCTGCTGGAGGCCGCCGGGCAGGTGGCCATCGTCTCGGCGGGGGCGACGGGCGTCTTTTGGCGCAAGGCGATGAGTCTGGATGACATTCTCGCTTACCTGGACGCCGACGTCGTGCTCGTCGAGGGCTTGAAGGCGCAGCAGGACTATCCCAAGATCGCCTGCCTGCGCGGCCTGCCGGACGACTGTGACTTGATCGACGATCTGACCATCGCCGCCGTCGGGCCGGTGGATCAGGTTGAGGAGTTGGGTATCCCCGCGTTCGATTGGGATGACGTGGGACCTATCGCTGATTTGGTGGAGGAATATGGCTGAGGATCAATTCGATCGTTTCGCGGAGGACCTGCAGCGCCAGGTGGACGAGCAGGCGCGAGCAGTCTTTTCGGCCCAGGTGATTGAGGAGGCGAGCTATCCCGATCACGTCGGGCGTATGGAGAAGCCCGATGCCTATGGCCGGTCGATGGGCTGGTGCGGCGATATGATGGAGTTCTACCTGCGGCTGGATGGCGAGCGGATCGAGGCGGTCAGGTTCATGACCGATGGCTGTGGGCCGACCCTCGCTTGCGGCAACGTGCTTGCGCGCATGATCGAAGGGCTGACACTTGATCAGACGAGCGACATCCTGCCCGAGCAGATTGTCGAGGCTCTGGAGGGCCTGCCGGAGGAGCATTTGCATTGCGCCGAGTTGGCAGTGAGCGCTTTTCAGAACGCGATGTTCAGTTGGCGCTTCAAGCAGCAGGCGGAGAGCGATTGAGATGGGCATGAGCGCCTATATGGCCAGATTGCGGGCGAGCGTGGGACGGGATTTGTTGCTGGTCCCGGCTACTGGGGCCTGCATTCGGGATGAGAAGGGGCGCATCCTGCTCCTGCGGCGCAGCGATGGGGAGAACCTGTGGGGCTTTCCCGGGGGCGCGATCGAACCGGGCGAGCGGGCGGCCGACGCCGTCGTGCGCGAGGTGCGCGAGGAGATCGGCCTGGAGGTCGAGCCTGTGGAACTGATCGGTGTCTACTCTGCCCCAGAGTTTGCCTTTGCCTATCCCAACGGCGACCACGTGCAGCCAGTGACGGTTTTCTTCGACTGTTGCATCGTCGGCGGCGACCTGCGGCCTGATCAAGAGGAAGTCTTGGATGCCTGCTATTTCGGGCCTAAAGATGTGCTGCCTCCTATGCGCCCCTGCTGTGTCGCCAAGGCGCGGGATGCGTTCGCGTATCGCGGACGGGCGTTCTTTCGATAGGGAGGATGGTGTGGGATGCGGCGCGGAATGCGGTGGAGAGCGGCAGGATTGGCGGCGGGTGCGGGTTTGTTGATTCTGGGATGCGTGTCAAGCGTGGCGCCGACCAGCTCCGAGAAGGCCGTGGCAGTTACACCGCTGCCTGTATTCACCAAGGTGCCTGCCCCGGCGGTCGAGCCCACGCAGACTGCTCAGGTCACTGCTCCGGTGGTGATGATCGAACCGGTGACGTTTACGATTGTCTACGATAACAACGCTTATGATATGGCTCTGCGCACCGATTGGGGCTTTGCCTGCGTGGTGGAGACCGGCGAGGTGACGGTGCTCTTCGATACCGGCGGCGACGGGACGATCCTGCTGGACAATATGGAGAAACTGGGCTTTGATCCTCAGGCGGTCGACGTCGTCGTGCTCTCCCATATTCACGGCGACCACACCGGCGGGCTGAGGGGGTTGCTGGACACGGGCGCTAGGCCCGTGGTGTACGTGCCCGCCTCGTTTCCGGCCTCGTTCAAAGACGATGTGCGCTCTCTTACCGACCTGGTGGAAGTGACCGATCCGGTGGAGGTTCTGCCCGGCGTCCACACCACCGGCGAGGTGGGATCGAGAATCGTCGAGCAGGCGCTGGTGGTCGAGACCGGGGCGGGCCTGGTCGTCGTCACCGGCTGTGCCCATCCGGGCGTCGCCGAGATGGTGCGCCGTTCGACATCGCTCACGGCAGGCCGTTCGAAGTCGGCGGTCGGGGGTGAGGTGAGGCTGGTGATGGGAGGCTTTCATCTGGGAGACGCCGGCCGCACCCAGATCGAGGCCATCATCGCCGACTTTCGCGAGCTGGGGGTGCAGCAGGTCGCGCCGTGTCACTGCACGGGAGACCTGGCGCGGCAGATGTTCGCCGAAGCCTACGGCGACGATTGTACGCTGCCGGGCGTCGGGTACGTGTTCGTCGTAGGGCAGGCGGAGTAGAGGTCGCAGTGGATCTGGTCAGTCGGGGATGGGCAGCGCCACGGCATAGTCCGCCGGATTCCCGGCTTTGTCGATGACGGGGATGTTTTCGAGATTCTCGGGGGAATAGTAGACGTACTGTCCCACGCGCAGGACGTAGGGACCGGGCGCGGCGTCCGGCGCGATGTGCAGGTCAAAGTGCAGTAGCACTCTTTCGCCCGGCTGCCAGCGCTCCGCCGGCCACCCTGCGTGGTCGAACTGGGCCCAGCGCCGGCCTTCTTGATCCTCCAATTGATTGAACCAGTGCACGTCCGTCTCTAGCGGGCCTTGCGTCGTCTCCACGTGGAGCGTGACGTACAGCGTCTCGCCGGGTCGGGCTGTCCCGGCCGCGCTGTACCCCAGCAGCCGGACGCCGGAGGCCCACTGCGCGTCGGCGGACATCAGATCGTCTGTGCATGCGGCGGCGCTGGCTCCGGCAGGGTTCCACAGGCGATAGCCGTACCCCTCGCCGCCCAGGTCCTGGGTGCAGGGGAAGGTGGTCGACGCAGCGGCCTTGACCTGTGGGGCGATCACCAGGATGGCCGAATGGGATGGGTACACCACGGCGACGTTGCCGTTCACCAGCCGGTGTGGGGTGTCGCTCAGCAGGGCATCGAGGACGTTGGCTTGCTCGTCCCAGCGGTGATCGTCGGGCAGTAGCAGGAGCGCCTCCGCCGTGCTCTCTCGCTCGACGAGGGCGCGGGTGCGTTCGGCGGTCTGCCACCGCTGCCCCAACGACGTCTGTGACGACGCTTCCTCGGATAGGGCGCTGGTCCATTCCCAGGCTTGCCAGCTCGCGGTCATGATCAGAAACAGCAGGGCGATCCGGGCCAGCATACGTGCGCGGGCTCGGCGAGAGAGAAACTCAACCCCCGCTGCGGGCAGCGCGAACAGGGGTGGGTAGAGGATGGCGAGATAGTGCGGCTGAACTTTTACCGGCGCGAGCAGCGCTAGGAGTGTGGGCAAGCATAGCCAGCTCAGGAGGAGGCGCGCCGGGCCTCCTGCGTGCCTCTTCCGTGCCTGGCTCACGAGGAACGCAAGGCCGACCAGCGAGAGAATCGCCCACAGCCCGGCCGCGAGGCCCGCGACGCTCAGTATTTCTGAGGGGCGGGGCGCGCCGCTCAACCCCCACAGCCAATCCAGCAGGGTGGCGGGGCTCAAGGGCGACGAGAAGTCGCCTGTGCCGACCAGTGCGGCAGGGAGGCGGTCTTTGACGGCGGCGAGGTAGGGCACGAAGGGCAGGATGAGGGTGGCGGCCGCTCCGAGCCAGTGCAGCGGCCCGAGATCGCGGCGGCGCTCCAGGAGGAGCAACGCCAAGGTGGGCAGGAGCAGGAGTGGGGAGAACGTCGCCAGGAGCAGAAGCGCGAAGGCAAACGTGACACGGGCCGCCAGCCCCCCGGCGCGTCTGGGTTTGCTTTTCAGGTAGGCGATACTTGCGGCCAGGAACAGGGTGCACAGCGGGGGGAGCAGGTCGGCGGTAAAGAGCTTGCGCGCGTAGAGGATCGCCTGGGGGGTGAGGGCGAAGAGCAGGGCCGCGCAGAGCGCCCCTCTTCTGCCCCAGAAGCGGCGCAGGACGAGGTAGAACGCCCCGACGGCCAGCGCGGCGAGTATGCCCAGAAAGCCGGTGGCGATCCGGGGGTCGCTGCTGATCGCCAGCGGCAGGGACAGGGCGTAGACGAAGAGCGGCGGCTTGGGAAAGCCGATGGAGGACGTGGAGCCTACCCAGCGCCAGTCACCGCGGGTCAGGAAATAGGCCATGCGATAGTGGTTGGCTTCGTCCAGCCTGAATTCGGCCAGGTCGAGCCGGTAGAGGCGGAGCGCGGCGGCAACGGTGAACAGTATGACGGCATAGAGCCGGTCTCGTTTCCTTTTGACGCCTAGGAGGATTCGAATCGTGTTCATCTGAGTCAGGATTATACCGTATCCTGAGAGTTTCGCACAACGAGGCTACAAAACGGAATGACGGCAAGTAACTTGTGCGGTACTGCCTTTATACATCTGCATCCGAGCCGCCTCGTGCGTTTTGTCAGCGGTTCGCCGTTGTGCTATAATCGTATCAGGGTTGAAGGTGCTTGACGGGGGAGGGTGGGAGAGCAATCTGTGTCGCTATTGTTTTGGCTGGGCACTGCGGCTTACGCTATTTCTACAGTTGCTGCTGCGTCGCTGACGCTGACGGTGTTGACGGTCGGACCGAAGCACGCACTTAACCGTCTTTTTGCCCTTTTCACCTCGGCGGAGGCGATATGGGCCGCCTCCGGTTTTCTCCTGGCGTTGACCTCTTGGCTCGAGATGAGCAGTGCGGCCTTTGTGCTGGAATTGGCCGTTCTTGCCTTTGCTGTGATGGGACCTCTCTTGCTGCTGTTCGCCGCCCGGTACGTCGGTTGCCGCACCCTGTGGACTGACCTGGCTGCGGCCCTGGGACTGGTGGTGTTTGGCGTGCTTTCCATTCCTCTCTTTCGTCACCAGCTTGTTTTCAACCCCCGTCTGATCGAGAATCGCCTGGTCTATTTTGATTTTAGCATCTGGGGACATCTGGCAGCCCTTTTACTCGCTGCGTATCTTGCCTGCTCTTTGATTCTTTTTTGGCGTGGCCGTCGTCATGGGGAGGGATGGTATCTTGTCGTCAGTGTGCTGATTTTGTTGACCGGGGTGCTCGTAGGAGGTACCCTTCAGCCGTGGTTCCCTGTTATGTCCTTCACCAGCTTGTTCAGCGTGGCCGTCCTTGGATATGGCATCGTCAGCCGGCAGCTTTTAAACCCGCTGAAGGAGCTGACTACCCGCTTGGAACATGATATACGAGAGCGGACGTGGGAGCTGGAAGAGGCTTACCGGGAGGTGGAAAGGGCCTATGCAGAGGTGGAGAGTTGGGTCGATGAGCGAACCGCCGAACTGCAACGGGAGATCGCCGAGCGTAAGCGGGTAGAGGCCGAGCGGGCGTCACTGCTGCGTGCGCTTCAGCATCGCAGCAACCAGCTCCAGACCGCCGCCGAGGTCTCCAAGTCGGCCAGCATGATTCTCGATCCCGATACCCTGATAGATCAAACGGTGCGTTTGATTCGGGAACGGTTCGATTTTTATTACGTTGGTCTGTTTTTGCTGGATGAGACGGGCGAGCATGCCGTGCTACAGGCGGGTACGGGGGATGTATTTGCCCGGATGCTCGAAGGAGGGCACAAGCTAAAAGTGGACGGTCCTTCGATGATCGGCTGGTGCACGGCTCACGGTGAGGCGCGAATCGCCCTCGATGTAGGGGAAGAGGCGGTTCGCTTTAACAATCCGCTGCTGCCCGAGACCCGCTCTGAGATGGCTCTGCCGTTGATCAGCCGGGGGCAGTGTATCGGGGCGCTGTCGGTGCAGAGCATCGAGCAAAATGCTTTTGCCGAGGAGGATGTCGCCGTCTTGCAGACGATGGTCGACCAGGTAGCTATCGCCATCGAGAATGCCCGGTTGTTGGGGGCCGAGCGCAAGCGAGGTGCGGAACTGGAGGCTCTACGTCAGGCCAGCCTGCACGTGACTTCCAGCCTGGAGTTGCAGCCGGTTCTGGAAGCGATCATAGAGCACACGCTTCGCTTGGTTTCTGCGGATAACACGCACGTTTTTCTCTACGATGGCCAAGACCTGGCCTTTGGTGCTGCGATGTGGGCCGGGGGGCTTCAGCGGGAGCCTTATGCCATACCTCGGCCGAACGGTATGACATACATGGTCGCCCGTAGAGGGGAGCAGGTCGTGATTCCCGATGTCGATGTTCACCCGTTGTTTAGGGATCGGCGCTGGGGTGGGGCGGTGGCTGGTTTCCCGCTCCGCGTGGGAAGTGACGTGTGTGGGGTTATGAACGTCGCCTTCGAGCAGCCGCACGTTTTTACCGCCAGCGAGTTGAACGTTCTCGAGCTGTTGGCGGATCAGGCTGCTGTCGCTATTCACAACGCGCGTATGCACCAGCAAGTGCGTGCCCATGCGGATGAGTTGGCCGCCGCTCTGGCTCAGCAGGAGGAACTCGATCGTCTGAAGGGCGAGTTTATCCAGAACGTGTCCCACGAACTGCGCTTGCCGCTGGCGCTCATCCGTGGATACGCTGAGATGTTGGATGATGGAGAGTTGGGCGAGTTGCAGTCCGATCAGCAACACCCGGTTGCCGTTATCGCTCGGCGTTCCCGTATGTTGAGCGAGCTGGTGGAGGATATCACGTTAATTCTGGGGGCGGAGACGCGCCCGCCGGAGTGGAAACCGGTGGCACTGCACGAGATAGTTCGGGTAGCGGTGGACGAGTTCCGCATCAGGGCCGACGAAACGGGGCTGACGTTGCAGTCAGATGTAGCCGACGTGCCCCCTGTGAGTGGTTCTCTCATCTATCTACGGCGTGTGCTGGATAATCTGTTGAACAACGCGATCAAATTCACGCCTGAGGGCGGGAAGATCACCGTACGGGTGTGGCAGGAGAATGCGGGGGTCATGTTGGAGGTGAGGGATACTGGCATCGGCATCCCGGCCGATCAATTGGAGCGAATTTTCGATCGTTTTTACCAGGTGGACGGCTCTATTCGACGGAGGTACGGCGGTGTGGGTTTGGGACTGGCGCTGGTCAAAGAGCTGGTGAATCTCCACGGTGGGCATGTAGAGGTGGAGAGTCAATTTGGTGAGGGAAGTGCTTTTATCGTGACTTTGCCTGTTTCTGAGGAAGCAGGGGTGGATGGTGGCGGGGAGACCGATGTGTCTTGACGACAGTGCCGGTCCTGGCGAAGCAGGGGTGGATGGTGGCGGGGAGACCGATGTGTCTTGACGACAGTGCCGGT
>CAZWPV010000002.1:6709-16502 GCA_964635485.1 uncultured Anaerolineales bacterium | reverse complement strand
GAAGCAGGGGTGGATGGTGGCGGGGAGACCGATGTGTCTTGACGACAGTGCCGGTCCTGGCGATGAAATAGGCGCCGATTGGTACACAGTGGTTCTCTGGAAGGGAGAAGGGCGCTATGTTTGAGCATATTCTTGTCCCTCTGGACGGGTCTGCTCTGGCCGAGTGTGTACTGCCCCACGTGATAGCGGTAGCGCAGGCTTTTGGAGCCCAAGTCACGCTGCTGCGTGTTTTGGAGCGCGGTCACACTGCAGGGCGGACGCAGTCTGTCGATCCGCTGGGCTGGCATATCCGCAAAGCTGAGGCCGAAGCTTCTTTGGGAGGGGTGCGCACGCGCTTGCAGGAGGTCGGCTTGCTGGCGCAGAGTGCGCTCTTGGAAGGTCAGGCGGCGGAGCGCATCATCGAGTTTGCGCACGAGAACAGCGTCGACCTGATTATTCTCAGCAGTCACGGACGAAGTGGTTTGAGCGGTTGGAACGTCAGTAGCATCGTGCTCAAGATTATCTTGCGCGCTTATCTGCCGTTGATGATTGTACGCGCCTATCAGCCTGTCGCCGGTGAGTTGGGAGAGCTGCGCTATCGGCGACTGCTGGTCCCGCTGGATTGCTCTCGGCGGGCTGAGTGTGTCCTGCCGTTGGCTACGGCCCTGGCTCGTTATCACGAGGCCGATCTGCTGGCGGTGCACGTCGTGGCCAGGCCGCAAATGCCCCGCTGGTCGCCCCCCACGCAGGAGGACGTCGAGCTGGCGAATCGCATCGTGGAGCGCAACCGGCTGGAGGCGACTCGATACCTGAAGCAGTTGCAGTCCCGGCTGGACGTGCACGTTCGCACCAGCGTGCTGCTCAGCGATCACGCCGCGGAGACGTTGCACGACCTGGTGGAACAGGCAAACGCGGACCTGATCATTTTGAGCGCCCATGGCCACTCCGGCGGCACAAAGTGGCCCTACGGCGGCCTCGTCGTGAACTTTATCGGCTACGGCACCACGCCGCTGCTGATTGTTCAGGATCTTTCCCCCGACGAAGTGGAGCGCACCAGGGCAGAGATGTTGGCAAGAGAGCATAAGGGTCATTAGCGTATGCCCCGAACTTGGTCCGACGATGCCTTGTTGCAAGATCAGCTAGAGGCTCTGGCACGCCAAACCGCTATGCCTCACACTCCCAAGCGCCCCGCCAGACGCCTCCCTTCTCTCATGGATCGACTTCAGGAGCAGGAGAAGCTCTTGCGCGCTGGCTACCAGCACTTTGCGCAAGAGTCCGAGGTGCAACTGGCTATTTCTTACGCGGCCGAGTGGCTGCTGGACAACTTTTATCTCGTGGAACAGGCCCTGCGCCAGATCCGCGAGCATATGCCGATTGGCTATTATCGCCAGTTGCCCAAGCTAGAATCCACCCCTTTGGAGGGATACCCCAGAGTCTATGCTCTGGCGCGCAAGATCATCGAGTACCACGATAACCGGTTGGATCTCGACCGGGTGACACGCTCCGTGCGATTTTATCAGCGCGTCACCTCCCTGACGATGGGGGAATTGTGGGCACTCCCGACGATGTTGCGCATCGGCACTCTGGAGGACCTGGCGCAGGCAGTTGCCGACATCACGAAACTCAAGGAGAGGGAAGGAGCAGAGGATTCCAGCGCGGCCGGCCGGCCTTTGGCCCAGGATTTGGAGGGTGAAGCCGTCGTCGCCAGTTGTATTCAAAGCCTGCGCATGCTGGCGACGCAGGATTGGAAGACCTTTTTCGAAAACGTCAGCCTGGTGGAGCGGGTGTTGTGCGGTGATCCGGCGGACACCTACGCCCGCATGGACTTTGACACGCGCGACCGCTATCGCGGCGCGGTCGAGGACTTGGCGCTGGCGACCGGGCTGAAGGAGGAGGAAGTCGTGCGGGAGGCGATTCGCCTGGCCGAAGAGGCACAGGCATCGCGTTTTGGGAAAAAGCGGCCGCGTACTACTCACATCGGTTTCTATCTCGTAGATGCGGGACACCCGCAACTCGAAGAGCGCTTGGGCTATCGGCCTCCCTGGTATAAGCGTCTGTTGCGTTGGGCAACAAGTCATTCTACGCTGGTGTACCTTGGGGGTATATTCCTGTTCACTTTGATCATCTCCATCGGCCTGCTGGGTTATGCGTGGAGCAAGGGGGGATCGCTCGGACAGTTGATCGGCGTTGGGCTTTTGACCCTTTTGCTGACCATGGCGGTAGCCGTCAACGTGGTCAACGGGATCGTCACGCGCACTGTGCCGCCTCGCTTGTTGCCCAGGCTGGATTTCCGGCAGGGCATTCCTTCCAAGTATCGCGCGATGGTGGTCGTTCCGGCCCTTCTGACCGACCACGAAGAGGTCAAAGCCCTGTTACACCAGTTGGAGTTGCACTTTTTGGGCAATGCGGATCCGCACATGCATTTCGCGCTACTCACCGATTTTAGCGACGCGCCGCGGAAGTATATGCCGACAGACGATGCGCTGCTTGAGCAGGCCATGGAGGGGGTGCAGGCTCTCAACAGGAAGTACGGCCGAGATTCCATTGGCCCGTTCTACCTTTTCCACCGTGAGCGAGAGTGGAACCCGTCTGAGGATTGCTGGATGGGATGGGAGCGCAAGCGGGGTAAGCTGGCTGACTTTAACCGCCTGATCAACGGCGAGGAAACCTCCTTCAGCGTGCAGATCGGGGATGTCGCCATCCTGTCAGAGTTCAGATACGTCATCACGCTGGATGCCGACACGCTTCTGCCGCGCGAAGGCGCGCGCCGCCTGGTGGCCACCCTGGCGCACCCGCTGAACCAGGCTGAGTTTGATCCTGAAATCGGCGGGGTGATCGCCGGATACACCGTGCTCCAGCCTCGGGTGGAGATCAAGCCCACCAGCGCGGGCCACTCGCGGTTCGCCCAGATTTTCTCCGGGGATGTCGGATTGGACCTGTACACGCACGCGGTTTCCGATGTCTATCAGGACTTGTTTGGCGAGGGGATCTATGCTGGCAAGGGCATCTACGACGTCGCTGCCTTCGAGCGCAGCCTGGAAGGACGGGTGCCCAACAACAGATTGCTCAGCCACGATCTTTTCGAGGGTGTGCATGGGCGCGCTGGGTTGGTGACGGACGTGGTGTTGTACGAGGACTATCCCGCGCACTATCTTGTCCATATACGCCGGTTACACCGCTGGGTGCGCGGCGACTGGCAGTTGATCCCTTGGTTGTTCCCCAGGGTTCCCCACGTGGGCAAGGGGACGATACCTAACACCCTCTCGGTGATCGACCGGTGGAAGATACTCGATAATCTGCGCCGCAGTCTGCTCGGCCCGGCGCTGCTGGCTTTGTTGATTGCCGGTTGGCTGTGGCTGCCAGGTTCGACGCTGGTGTGGACGCTGGCAGGCTTTTTGGCCCTGGCCGTGATCGTTTTCTCCAGCTTGTTTTCCGTGTTTCGGCAGGCGGTCCAGGGGGTAGTGCTGAAGGGGGCTGTGCACTCGGTGTGGCTGGCTACACTTCGCTGGCTGCTGGCGCTCGTGTTTCTGCCATACGAAAGCTTGATCGTGGTTGATGCCATTGCCGCCACCTTGCACCGCCTGCTCTTTAGCCACAAGCGGCTGTTGCAGTGGACGACAGCCGCGCACACGGTTCGCCTGTTTGGTAGAAAAGCCAGAGTGGGGATTCTCTGGAAAAAGATGGGCGGCGCTTCGTTTCTCGCGTTGGTTCTGGCTTGGCTGGTGTTTCTGATCAATCCGGCGGCAATTTTCGTTGCTGCGCCTTTCTTGTTCGCGTGGATGATATCCCCCTACCTGGCTCACTGGCTCAGTCGTCCTATGGTTCGCCGGCAGGAGCCGCTTTCTGAGGAGCAGTGCCGAGAGTTGCGTGGCCTGGCGCGGCGTATGTGGCTCTACTTCGAGCAGTTCGTTGGCCCGGACGATCAGTGGCTGCCCCCGGATCATTTCCAGGAAGACCCGCTGGGTCTCGTCGCCCACCGTACCTCGCCTACCAACGTCGGTCTCCTGCTGATTTCCACCTTGGCTGCCTACGACCTGGGCTACATCGGTTCGTTGGATTTGGTCTTGCGGTTGCGTCCCACGATCGAGACGATGGGCAAGTTGGAACGGTATCGGGGGCACTTTTTAAACTGGTACGACACGCGCAGTTTGCACCCCTTGCCTCCACGTTATGTATCCACCGTGGATAGCGGCAACTTGGCAGTCTGTTTGTTGGCCCTTAGGCAGGGATGTCTCTCTATTCCCGAAACGCCCGTTCTACGCTGGCAGCGCTGGCAGGGTTTGTTCGATACGTTCCACGTCCTGCGCGAGACCGTAGAGGGCGTGGGGGGCGGACCTGATGTCGAGGCGGCGGTCGCGGCGTTGCAGGATTACCTGCTGGATATCTGCCAGCAGATACTGGCGGTGCGGGATACTCCAGGGGCCTGGGCGCCGTTGTTGTCTAAGCTGGGCGACGAGGACTGGCAGGAATTGGAGCGTCTGTTGATTTCACTGGTCGAGGTGGGCTCTCGTGCCCTTGAGGCCGGTACCTTGCACGACTTGCGTATTTGGTCGGAGCGGGTGAGCGCGCAGCTGTTCAGCATGCAGGGTGAAGTGGACATGTTGCTGCCCTGGCTGCTGCCTATGAGCGATCCCCCGGCCTTGTTGGCCCGGCGATATATAGGGGAGGCCGATATTGCTGCTGCTTGGCGAGCGCTAGTCGACGCCCTGCCCACCACGCCGCGGCTGGACGATGTGGCCACCATCTGCAGGACGGCGCGAGCGAGGCTGGGTGAGTTGCGGACGTTACTGGCTGAAAAGAGCGCATCAACCGAGCAGGCTTCTGCCGCTCCTTCCCAGAGATCGGCCGGGCAGTTGCAGGAGGCTCACGACTGGTGTGTGCGCTTGGAAGGGGAGTTATACTCGGCTCAGATGGCCACGGAGAGTCTGTTGATCGGCCTGGATGACTTGGGCTCGCAGGCAGAGGCTCGTTTCCAGGCCATGGATTTTGGGTTTTTGTTTGACTCCTATCGCCAGGTGTTTCACATTGGCTACAACGTGGAGACCGGGGTGTTGGACGGCAATTACTATGACCTGCTGGCTTCTGAGGCGCGGGTCGCCAGCCTGTTGGCGATTGGCAAGGGCGATGTCCCGCAAAGCCACTGGCTGCATCTTTCCCGTCCCATCACTCGGGTCAACGGCACGCGGATGTTGCTCTCCTGGGGCGGCACAATGTTCGAGTACTTGATGCCCTTATTGTTGCTGCGCACGTATGAGGGGACACTCCTGGAGGAGACCTGCCGCGCTGCCGTTGACTATCAGATCGCCTATGGCCGGCAGCGGGGGGTGCCCTGGGGTATCTCGGAGTCGGGCTACTATCGCTTCGACGCCGGGATGCATTACCAGTATCAGGGGTTCGGCGTGCCGGGGTTGGGATTCAAGCGCGACCTAGGTGAAGATCTGGTGATCGCGCCGTACGCCTCGCTGCTTGCTGTGCCCATTCGCCCTCAGGCCGTGATGCAGAATGTCGATCGTCTGGTCAAAGAGCAGATGCTCGGACGCTATGGTTTCTACGAGGCAATCGACTATACGCATTCCCGGTTGTCCAAAGGGCAGAAGAGCGCGATTGTGCGTTCTTACATGGTGCATCACCAGGGCATGGCCTTGCTGGCGCTGGCGAACTATCTTCAGGACAGCGTGATGGTGCATCGCACCCACGCCGATCCTCGCGTGCAGAGCGTGCAGTTGCTCTTGCAGGAGCAGGTGCCACGGCGGGCGCCTGTCGAAATCCCGCATCCTGAAGAGGACCATGCCGTTCGCCGGGCGGAGCCTCTGGTGGCCCTGTCACCGTGGAGGGCGCCTATTGATGCACCGGTGCCTCACGTACACGTGCTTTCCAATGGCCGTTACAGTACACTCGTCACCGGTGCAGGCGGTGGCTACAGTCGTTGGCAGGACGTGGACCTCACCCGCTGGCGTGCCGATACCACCCTCGACCACTGGGGGACGTGGGTCTATGTGCAGGATCGGAGCAGTGGTGAGCTCTGGTCGGCGACCCATCAGCCGATTGGCATGCCACCGCAAAGTCAGGAGACGCTCTTCTTCGCTCACAAGGCCGAATTTGGGCGTCGGGATCGCGACATCTCGTTGCGGATGGAGGTCACCGTTCCGCCTGATGATGACGTCGAGGTGCGGCGCATTACGCTCGTCAACCACGGCGACCGCCCACGCCGCCTGACCCTGACCAGCTATGGCGAGGTGGTGCTTGCACCGCAGGGTAACGATCGACGCCACCCGGCTTTCAACAAGCTGTTTATCGAGAGCGAGTATCTTCCCGATTTGAACGGCCTGCTGTTTCGTCGTCGCCCACGCTCCTCGGAGGAGGTACCGGTCTATCTGATCCACATGCTTGTGGTTGGAGAAGGTCTTGAGATCACGGGTGACTATGAGACAGATCGGGCTCGCTTCCTGGGTCGGGGCCGGACG
This sequence comes from uncultured Anaerolineales bacterium, assembly GCA_964635485.1. Taxonomy (GTDB): domain Bacteria; phylum Chloroflexota; class Anaerolineae; order B4-G1; family B4-G1; genus JAFGED01. The sequence continues at coordinate 10,059 of CAZWPV010000002.1, read as the reverse complement.
CCGCACTCTCCGGCGGCTTTGATCTCGAATGACGAGGGTGGTGGGCTTTCTGGAACCACCGGCGCCACCTTGGACCCGGTCATGGCTTTGGGGCAGGACGTCGAATTGAGGCCGCACACCAAGGTGGAGATGGCTTATGTCACGCTGGCAGGTGGATCGCTTCAGGAAGTGATGGAATTGGCCCGCCGTTATCGGGCGTGGCCCAGGGTTACGCGGGCCTTTAGTCTCGCCCATACACACAGCGAGCTCGAGTTGCATCGGCTCAACCTCTCCGCACCGGATTTGGAGCGCATCCTGCAGTTGCTTTCCGTGCTTTTCTATCCTCACGCGGCTCTACGCGCCAGCCCTGCGACGTTGGCGTCCAACAGGAAAGGGCAGACTGGGCTGTGGCCGCACGCCATCTCCGGCGACTATCCGATCCTGCTGGTGCACATCGGCGAGCAGGAGGAGATGGATCTGTTGCGCGAAGTGCTCCAGGCCCATGCCTATTGGCGTGGCCGGGGATTCCAGATCGACTTGGTCATCCTCAACGAGCGGGAGAGCGGCTACGATCAAGAGCTGCAGGGCCAGATACACCGGCTGATCACGCACATGGACAGCGACGCCTGGCTGAATCGGCGCGGTGGCATATTTGTTCTGCGTTCCGATCAGATAGGCGATGTCGATCGAGTGCTGCTGGCGACGGCAGCTCGGGTTGTTCTGGACGGGGGGGGCGGCCCGCTGGCTGAACAACTAGGTCGCCTGCGCGAGCAGCCGGTTCGCCTGCCGCGCTTTGTCCCCAGCACCTCGATGCCCCTGGAGGAGGTGGAGGAGGAAGAGAAGCCTGCGTCGCGCGTTCTTCGGCCTACCGATCTCCTCTTCGACAACGGCCGGGGCGGCTTTAGCCCGGACGGGCGCGAGTACGTGATTTACCTCGAGCCTGGTCAGCCAACGCCTGCTCCCTGGATCAACGTCGTCGCCAACCGCGATTTTGGCTTTGTCGTCTCCGAATCGGGTGGGGGCTACACCTGGGCGGGAAACAGTGGCGAGAACCGGCTGACCCCCTGGCGCAACGACCCGGTGACGGATATGCCCGGCGAGGTGCTGTACCTGCGAGACGAAGAGACCGGCCAGGTTTGGTCTGCCACTCCCTCGCCGTCTCCTGCGCCGGCACCCTACCTGCTCCGGCACGGCGCTGGTTATTCCATCTTTGAGCACCACAGTCACGGCCTCGAACAGCGGGTGCGCCTTTTCGCCGTCCGCGATGCGCCGGTAAAAGTGGTGCAGTTGCGGCTGGAGAACACGTGGAACCGGGCGCGACGCGTCACGGCGACCTTTTACGCCGAGTGGGTGCTGGGCACGACGCGGGACGCCGCCCAGCAGTACGTCGTGCCCGAGTTCGACGCTGCAAACAAGGCGCTGCTGGCCGCCAATGCTTACAACGAGGAGTTTGGCGAGCGGGTGGCCTTTATGGCTGCCAGCGAGGAGCTGCACGGGCTCACTGCCGACCGCACCGAGTTTCTGGGACGCAACGGGCGATACGGACGACCTGCCGCGCTTGACCGCATCGGGTTGGCTGGGATGGTTCGGGCCGGGCTTGATCCCTGCGCGGCCCTGCAAATTCACCTGGACATGGCGCCCGGCGAGGTGCACGAGGTATTTTTCCTGCTCGGTCAGGGGCCAGATCGTAGAGAAGCGCTTCGCCTGGTCAAGCAGTATCGTGATCCGGAGCGGGTCGCCGCTGCGTGGGAGGAAGTAACCGAGTTCTGGGACAATCTGCTGTCTACCGTCGCCGTGGAGACGCCCGATCCGGCGATGAACTTGCTCCTGAACCGTTGGCTGCTCTACCAGGCACTGTCGTGCCGGGTGTGGGGACGGTCGGCGTTCTACCAGTCGTCCGGCGCTTTTGGCTATCGCGATCAGTTGCAGGATGTGATGGCCCTGATACACGCCGCCCCCGAGATCGCGCGGGATCATATCGTCGAGGCGGCACGCCACCAGTTCGAGGCGGGGGACGTGCTTCACTGGTGGCATCCACCTTCGGGACGGGGGGTGCGCACGCGCTACACCGACGACCTGCTGTGGCTTCCTTTTGTCGCTGCTCATTACGTCACCGCGACCGGCGACGAGGACATCCTGAACGAGCGCATGCCGTTTCTGAAGGGCGATCCTCTGGAGCCGGAGGAGATAGAACGGTATGGCCATTACGAGTCTGGCGGGAAGGATCATTCTCTCTACGATCACTGTCGCCGGGCGTTGGACAGGGGGACGACCGCAGGCCCGCATGGCATACCGTTGATGGGCGGTGGGGACTGGAACGACGGCATGAACCGGGTCGGCGTCGGCGGCACGGGTGAGAGCGTGTGGTTGGGTTGGTTCTTGTATGCCGCCCTGGCCCGTTTTGCCTCCGTATGCGAGCGTGCAAGCGACGAGAAGCAGGCTGCTGCCTACCGGCGGCAGGCCGAGAGCCTGCGAAGGGCGCTGGAGGACAACGCCTGGGATTGGGGCTGGTACCGGCGCGCGTATTATGACGATGGCACGCCCTTGGGGTCGTCTGAGAACGACGAGTGCCAGCTTGACGCCATTGCCCAGTCGTGGGCTGTGCTATCTGGAGCGGCCGACCGCAAGCGCGCGGCCCAGGCGATGGAGGCCGTCGCTCGCAGGCTCGTGCGCGAGGACGACCGCCTGATCTTGCTCTTCACCCCGCCCTTTGACAAGACGGAGCACGATCCCGGCTACATCAAGGGCTATCCTCCGGGTATCCGCGAGAACGGCGGGCAGTATACACACGCCGCTATCTGGACGGTGTGGGCCTTTGCGAGACTGGGACAGGGCGACCGGGCGGAAGAGTTGTTCCGGCTGATCAGCCCCATCTATCACAGTGATACGCCGGAGAAGATGGCGCGCTATCGCGTGGAACCCTACGTAGTGGCGGCCGATGTCTATAGCGTGCCGCCGCACGTCGGGCGCGGTGGCTGGACGTGGTACACCGGCTCGGCCGGGTGGCTGTACCGCCTGGGCCTGGAGGCCATCCTGGGGCTGCGCAGGGTGGGGACGGATGGCGAGCATCGGGAGGCCCTGCGTGTCGATCCATGTATCCCGGAACGATGGCCGGGCTACGAGTTGACCTATCGTTACGGGGAGACCGTCTACAGGATTTCCGTGGAGAACCCGGATGGGGTCAATCAGGGTGTGAAGCTGGTCACGTTGGATGGTGAGATTTTGTCAGGGGTAGAGATCCCGCTGGTAGACGATGGTCAGGAGCACGTCGTGCGCGTGTTGATGGTTGGGCGGCGGTATCTGTGAGATCGAAATGATGCATCTTCTCGATGAATAAGGGAAGATGGGGGGTGTGAGGGCGGCTGCGCCGC
>CAZWPV010000002.1:0-6699 GCA_964635485.1 uncultured Anaerolineales bacterium | reverse complement strand
GGTGTTGGAATGAGAGAGGGACAGATTTTCGAAGAGCAGATTGAGGCCATACGCCAGCGGCTGGATGAGCTGATTCGGAGGCCTGATGGGCGATCTGCGCGGCAGAAGGCGGCGGCTGTGACGGCCTGGGAGGAGCTCTCCGCGGCTCTGGAGGATGCGGGGACGATCGGGGAAGAGCTGCGCCGGCAGAACGAGGAAATGGCGGCCACGTGCACGGCCCTGGAGGCTGAGCGTCAACACTATCAGCAACTGTTTGACCTTGCCCCGGATGGATACGCAGTGACCGACGGAGAGGGAGTTATCCAGGAGGCCAATCGCGCTTTGGCCAGCCTGCTCCATGCGCGCCAGACCTCTTTGGTGGGCGAGCGGCTGGCCGATTTCGTGGCTCCTGAGGAGCGCGAGGCTTTTGATGCCTGGCTGGCGCAGTTGCGGGATAGAAAGGTAGACAAAGTGCCCTACTGGGTGCTGCCGATGCGAGCACACGACGGTGCTCCTTTCTGGGCTGGGATCTCTTTCGCGGGGGTGTCGGCCTCTCCTGGCGAGGGGGTCAGCCTGCACTGGCTGCTGCGGGATGCCACTCAGCGCAAGTGGGCGGAGGAGGCGCTCCAGGAGAGCGAGGAGCGGTATCGGACGATCGTCGACAGCACGCAGGATGGTCTGACGATCATTGAGGACGGCAGGCCGGTCTATGTCAACGATCGGGCATGCGAGATTTATGGCTACTCCAAGGAAGAATACCTGAGAATGACCAGCCTGGATTTCGCAGCTCCGGAGGAGAGGCCGCGCCTGGAGCGGATTGTGGAAGAGATCCGGCAGACGGGCCTCATGCCGAAGGAGGTCGAGTGTTGGATCGTCCGCAAGGATGGCACGCGGCGTTGCATCCGCAATCGCTATTCTTACGTCCGGGAGGGAGGCAAGTCGGATTCCCGCCTTGTGGTGACCACCGACATCACCGAGCGCAAGCGGGCGGCGGAGGCGCTGAAGCGGCGCGCCGCTCAGTTGGCGCTGCTCAACGATATCGGCAGCAAGATTGCTGCGGTCCTGGATTTGGAGAGCTTGTTTGATCGGGCGGCCCGCCTGGTGCAGGAGAGCTTTGGATACCATCACGTGGGGCTGTTCACCCTGGATCATGAGCAAGGTGAGTTGGTGATGCGGGCCAGGGCGGGCGATTTTGCGCACTTGTACCCGACCGAGCACCGGCTGAAACTGGGACAGGGTATGGTGGGTTGGGTGGGACAGAGCGGCAAGTTGCTTCTGGCCAACGACGTGAGCGTTGAGCCATACTATGTCAATCTCTATTCCGACGTGGTGCCGACGCGCTCGGAGTTGAGCGTGCCCCTCCGGGTGGGTGAGGAGATCGTGGGGGTGCTCGACGTTCAGAGTCCAGAGTCGAACGTGTTCGATGAAAACGACGTGGTGGTGATGGAGACTCTGGCCGATCAGATCGCGGCGGCGACTGAGAGCGCGCGGCTTTACGAAGCGGTTCAGCAGGAGTTGGCCGAGCGCAAGCGGGCTGAGGCGGCGCTAGAGCGTCGGGCGGCGCAGTTGGCCCTGCTGAACGACGTCGGTGGCAAGATCGCTGCGGTGTTGGATTTGGACAGCGTGTTGGACCGGGCGGCTCACTTGGTTCGGGAGGGTTTTGGCTATCACCACGTGGGGCTTTTCACCCTGGATCGCGAGCAGAAAGAGCTGGTGATGCGGGCCAAGGCCGGTGATTTTACCGACCTTTATCCTCCTGAGCATCGCCTGAAGATAGGGCAGGGTATGGTCGGCTGGGTGGGAAAAAGCTGCGAGAGCCTGCTGGCCAACGATGTGGACGCCGAGCCACGGTACGTGAATCTTTACCCCGACGCGGTGCCGACCCGGTCGGAGTTGAGCGTCCCTGTCTGCGTGGGTGGGGAAGTTGTAGGCGTGCTCGATATCCAAAGCCCAGAGTTCAACGCCTTTGATGAGGACGACGTGATGGTGAAAGAGACCTTGGCCAGCCAGATCGCCGTGGCGATCGAGAACGCGCGACTGTATGAAGCGCTGCGCGAATCTGAGGCGCGATATCGCGCCGTCTCCGAACTCGCCTCCGACTTTGCTTACGCCATCCGCGTTGACCCGGATGGGACGATCGAGTTCGATTGGGTGACAGAGGCTTTTACCCACATCACCGGCTTTACCACTGACGAGGTGGATGAGCGGGGCGGCTGGCAGAGCGTGATCTACCCCGATGACCTGCCGATGGTTCTTGGGTATTTGGAAGAGCGCCTCTCTGGCCGGCAGAATGTGGCCGAGTACCGCATTTTAACCAAAGATGGCAGCGTGCGTTGGCTGCGCGACTATGGCAGGCCGGAGTTGGACGAGGACCGGGGTTGCGTCGTGTGCATCTATGGGGCGGCGCGCGACATCACCGAGCGCAAGCACATGATCCGCACCGAGCGGCTGACGGCCATGGGGCATATGGCGGCAGCGCTGACCCACGAGATCAAGAGCCCGCTGCAGGCCATCGGCGATCACTTGAAGCTGGCGCTCGATCCTGCCCTAGCGCCCGATGAGCGTGAGGAACGCCTGCGCGCTTGTCAGCAGGAAATCGAGCAGTTGGCCGAGATTGCCGAACCTGTGCTCGGCCTCGCTCAACCGCTTGAGGATGTGCGCCGTCCGGTCGCCGTCGCGGAACTGTTACAGCAGGCGCTGGCTCTGCTCGAAAGGTCACTACAGCGCGCCAACATTGAGACGACCATTGACTTTCCTGACGACCTCTCTCCCGTCGTGGTCGTGCCCGATCAGATCGTGCAGGCCCTGCTCAACTTGATAATCAACGCCATCGAAGCAATGCCTGAGGGAGGGCGCGTGCACATCGCTGCCCGTCAGGACGCGGATGCAGCGGTGCTCACGCTGACCAACGATGGCCCTCCTATCCCATCGGAGCACGTCGCATACGTCTTTGACCCTTTCTTTACCACCAAGTCGGGGGATGCCGGGCTGGGGCTTTACATCAGCCAGAACATCATCGAGGATCATGGCGGGACGATCGGCGTGGAAAACATCCAAAAGGATCAGGGCGTGGTCTTTACGGTCACGCTTCCCATCGCACCCTCCACCGAGGGGCAGGTATGAGTGGCAAGGGGTATATATACTATGCCCACACCATGCCCGGTTTGGAGGAGGCCGCCTGGATCGAGATGCGCAGCCGGCTGGATGGGGTGACTTTCGAGGGCGCAAAGACGCTGCGTGGCAAGAACGGTCTTGTCTTTTTCCGCTACGCCGGTCAGCCCGCCGACCTGCTGAAGCTGCGTGCCGTCGAGGATGTCTTTTTCCTGGTCGTGCGTATCCCCAAGGTCGCGTGGGGGCGCGAAGGGCTGGCGCAAATATATCAACTCGTCGCGCGGGATAGGTTCCTCGAGGCCGGTCTCAAGCTGCACGGCCAGATTGTCCGACGTGTCAGAGGGCGAGGCAGTGCCTTTCGCGTCATCTCGCGCATGGCGGGCGGGCGCCAGCCTTACCGCCGCATCGATTTCGAGCGGGTGGTGGAAAGCGCGCTCAAAAAGCGGTTGGGCAGGCAGTGGCGCGCCGTCGAGGAGGGCGAGGACGTCGAGGTCTGGGCCAACCTGATCGGCCTCGACTTTGTGTGTGGCCTGCGCCTCTCTGATGCCACGATGCGGCACCGGGATTACAAGCAGGCGCACATCGCCGCCTCTTTGCGCCCTTCGGTGGCGGCGGCGATGGTGTGGCTGACCGACCCCCGTCCCGGCGACGTCTTTCTCGACCCGTTGTGCGGGGCCGGGACGCTGCTGGTCGAGCGGGGGACGATCGAGCGCCACGCGTTGCTCCTGGGCGGCGACATCGATGCCGATGCGTTGCAGGCGGCGGCGCAGAACATCGGCCCCAGGCACAAGCCGAGGCAGCTTCTGAGGTGGGACGCCGGCCGCCTGCCCCTGGCCTCTGCCAGCGTGGACAAGATCGCCGCCAACCTGCCCTTCGGTAAGCAGATCGGCAGCCCCCAGGAGAACCGTCGGCTTTATCGCGCAGTCTTTGCCGAGATCGACCGGGTTTTGTGTCCGGATGGAGGTGCCGTGGTGCTCAGCAGTGAGGCTGATCTGATCAAGGACACGGTCAGGAAGCTAAGAGGGCTCCAGATCGTGCGGGGCTACTCGGTCACGATACTGGGGCAGCAGGCCAGGGTGTACGTGATTGGACGATCCATCTAGTGGTCTTGGGGGTGAAGATGAGAGGTGAAGAATTTAGCATAGACATCGACGTGTCGCTTCAGACGGTGCTGGATAACCCCGGTTGTCCACTGCTGTTCCGCCAAGCGCTCACCGGCCCGCTTTCCTGGCAGGCGCGTAACGAGACGTCGGTGCGTAAGGCGCTGGCCTCGTCGCGTATCGCGCCACAGTGGGTGGCGGCGCTCCTGGCGCTGGGGGCGACGGTCGCCGCTGAGGGTGGCGAAGTCCCGCTGGCGAAGGCAGATATCGCCAAAGCCCGCACACTGTCGGTCAAGCTGGATGGCCTGCACTGGGGCGAGGCCCGCGTGGCCCGCACCCCCGCCGACGAGCCCATCGTCGCTGCGGTCGCAGCGGTGCGGTTGAAGGACGGTGTCGTGCAAGAGGCGCGTGTGGCGCTTACCGGCGTCTGGCCCGAGGTCGTGCGTCTGGCCGAGACCCCGGCACAGTTGGTCGGCGGCCCGCTGGATGCGGAGCGTATTCGAGTCGCGGCGGACGCCGTGCAGGAGGAGGTCGATCCTCAAGGGGACTTTGTGGGGAGCGCGGCGTATCGCCGGGCGATGGCGGGCGTGCTGACCCGCCAGGTGCTTTCGAACCTCCAGGACCTGCGAGGGTTTGAAGGCAAAGTTGTATTGGGTAAATCGGAAGATCTCAATCAAGAGGTGGTTGAGGATGAGGAGCGGAAACCTCGCAGGTCTGTAAAACTGACCATCAATGGCGAGGAAAAGATGCTGGATGTGGGTCGCACCGAACGGCTGCTGGACGCGCTGCGCCGCGCCGGGTACACCAGCGTCAAGTACGGCTGCGGCACGGGGGACTGCGGCGCGTGTACCGTGCTCCTGGACGGGCAGCCTGTGCACAGCTGCCAGATGCGCGCCGCCGATGTCGAGGGCCGCGAGGTGACGACCGTCGAGGCATTGGCTAAAAACCGGGTTTCTTCCGAGAAACCCGGTTTCTCCGGGTTGCACCCACTTCAGCAAGCCTTCATCGACGTCGGCGCCATCCAATGCGGCTACTGCACCCCTGCCCAGCTTCTTACCGCCAAGGCGCTCCTAGACCGTAACCCTGACCCCACCGAGGCCGAGATTCGCGAGGCGCTGAGCGGCGTGCTGTGCCGCTGCACCGGCTACGTCAAGATCGTGCAGGCGGTGCAGCGGGCCGCGGCGGTGCTGCGCGGCGATAGCGTAGGGCAAGATGTTATCTTGCCCAGAGTCATTACCCCCCCAGGGATGGCGGAGCTGGAGGTGGTCGGTAAGGGGGAGCCCAAGGTCGATGGCGTCAAGCTGGCCGCTGGGCGGCCTGTTTTCACCGATGATATCGTAGGGGCGATTCGCGAATCGCTTCTACTGTACGGCGCGCTGCTTACCAGCCCGCACGCCCACGCGCGCATCATGCGCATCAATGCCAGTAAAGCACGCGCGTTGCCGGGCGTCCATGCCGTGCTGACCCACGAGGATCTTCCGCGCGTCAAGTACGCCTCCGGCGGGCAGAGCTATCCTCAGCCGCCGCCCTTTGATCAGGTGTGCCTCGATGATAAAGTGCGCCACGTCGGTGACCGGGTGGCTGTGGTCGCCGCCGAGACGCCGGAGCTGGCCCGGCGGGCGTTGCGGCTGATCGAGGTGGAGTACGAGGTGCTTGAGCCTGTATTGGACGGCGAGGAGGCAATGCGCGATGGCGTGCCCGTCGTCCACGACGAGCCGGACACCGAGGGGATCTATGACGCCGGGCACAACGTCGTGCACCACATCGAGGTCGAGGTCGGCGAGGCCGAGGAAGCGTGGGCAAAGGCCGATCATGTTTTCGAGGGTACCTACTGCACCTCCCAGCAGCAGCACGCGCATATCGAGCCGCACGTCTGCATCACCTACTGGGACGAGGATGGGCGGCTGGTGGTGCGCACCAGCACGCAGGTGCCTTTCCACGTGCGGCGCATACTCGCGCCCTTGATCGGCCTGCCGGTCAAGCAGATTCGGGTGGTCAAGCCGCGCATCGGTGGGGGGTTTGGCAACAAGCAGGAGATGGTTCTGGAGGATCTGTGCGCTCATCTGACCATCGCCACGGGCCGCCCGGTGCAGATGATGTACACCCGCCGCCAAGAGTTTACCAGCTCCCGCAGCCGCCACCCACAGGTGATGCGCTACAAGATCGGCGTCACCGACGAGATGGAGGTGGTCGCCACCGAGTTGCGCCTGATCGGCGACACGGGTGCTTACGGCACCCACGCGCTGACGGTGCAGATGGTAGCGGGCCAGAAGGCGCTCACACTCTACAACGCGCCGTATTCCAAATTCACCTGCGACGCGGTCTACACCAACAAGCCTCCGGCGGGGGCCTTTCGCGGCTACGGCGCGATGCAGTGCTTCTTCGGGCTGGAGACGCTGATGTCCGAGATCGCCGACCAGATGGGCTGGGACGTGGTCGCGTTCAAGCGCAAGAACTGGATCGAGGAGGGCGAGGTGCTGCTGCTCTCCAAGGCCCTGGGCGAGGGGCG
>CAZWPV010000001.1:24978-27967 GCA_964635485.1 uncultured Anaerolineales bacterium | reverse complement strand
TCGCCGCCGGGGATGCGCCGCATGCGCTGCGAGTTGACGTCGAGGAGCTTGCGGGGTTTGATCTGTGCGTGGTCGGGTAGCCACGCACCTCCCAATAACCGGGGATCGAGCGTGCCTCCAGTGTGATGCCCACCACGCTCTTGGCCGACTTGTATCCCCACAGGTACAGGTCAGCGCAACCAACAAACCACATCGTTATCACAGCACGCCTGGTGCTCCACCCTCCCCCACCCTAGGCTAACGTGGTGGTGCAGTATGGATGACATCACCCTCGACCAGGAACCCCTGGTCACAGTTTAGCAAAGAGCAAGAGGGGAAAGTTGCATCACGCCACGCAGTGTGGTAAACTCAGTGCAGCTTGCCTAATAGCAGCCCCACGAGTCGAACACTGCAGGCCCAAGGCATGGCGACGGCGGTGGGGGCCGCCGCGACAGGAGACATCGGCCAAGGCCTGCCCACCCCGGAGGTACGACGGGCGTTTGTTTGCTGGCCGACAAATCGGTCTCTCCAGGGTCGTTTTGTTTGGAGCGAGTGTTATGAAGGACGAGCGCAAGACTAAGAGACAGCTCATCAATGAGTTGACGCAGTTGCGCCAGCGGCTCTTGGAAGAGAGACGTCAGCTCGCGGAAGCGCGCCATCACGTCAACGAGCTTGGGGATCCGAACCAAGAGGATGCCGTACGCCAGCAAGTGGAAGAGGCACTTCGGGCCTCTGTGGAACAGTGGTACGTCACCTTCAACGCGATGAGCGACGCCATATGCCTGCTGGACCCGCAGGGCAGGATCCAACGCTGCAATAAGGCAATGGTCGAGTTGCTAGACAGGCCCCTGGGCGAGATTCTGGGCCATCATTGTTGGGAAGTCGTGCGTGGCATGTCCGAGCCGATTGACGAATGTCCAATCACGCGAATGCGGGAAAGCCTTTCCAGGGAGAGCCTGACCGTGTTGCTTGGCGATAGATGGTTCGACGTTTCCGTAGACCCCTTGTTAGCCGACGATGGTCGGATCGCCGGAGCCGTTCACGTCATGACAGACATCACCGAGCGCAAGCAGATCGAAGAGGCACTGCGAGAGGGCGAGGCCAAAGTCCGCAGCATCATCGAGCAATCGCGAGACGGCATCGTCTTGGTCGACGAACAAGGTATTGTGATCGAGTGGAACCAGGGTGAGGAGAGGATCACCGGCATAAAGCGGGAGGAAGCGCTCGGCGAGTTCGCCTGGAACGTCCAGGGCCGCCTAGTCCCGGGAGGGCAAGGGATGGGCCCCGGCGTGCGCGAACGCCTCGAATCGGAGATCACCGAGATCCTCAAAATCGGAGTGGTACCCTGGGCCAGCCGGCAGGTAGAGAACGAGATTCAGCGGCCCGACGGCACACACCGGTTCATCCAATCGATGACCTTTCCCATCAAGACAAGCAAGGGCTTTATGCTCGGCGACATCTCTCGCGACGTCACCGAGCGCAAGCAAGCGGAGGAGGCGCTGGCAGAGCAGGCGAAGCAGTTGCGCCTCTTGAGCGCGCGCCTGGCAGACGCCCAGGAGGCCGAGCGACGGCGAATCGCGCGCGAACTGCACGACCAGGTTGGGCAGAATCTGACCGCCCTGGGCATCAATCTGAGCGTACTGCGACCGCACATGGCCCAGGCACCCGATGCAGCGCAAGCCTGCCTGGACAACCTGTTGGCGTTGGTCAAGGAAACGACCAGCCGCATCCGCAGCGTCATAGCCGACCTGCGCCCGCCGGAGCTGGACGATTACGGTCTGCTGGCTGCGCTGCGCTGGTACGCCGAACAGGTCGGGAGGCGCACGGGGCTGACCGTCACTGTCGTGGGAGAGGACCTCCATCCCAGGCTGCCCTCGCGGCAGGAAACGGCGCTCTTTCGCATCGCCCAGGAGGCGTTGACCAACGTGGTCAAGCACGCGCAGGCCACCCAGGCCGTGGTGGCCGTGGAGGCGGGCGAGGAGGCAGTGCGTATGACCATCGCCGACGACGGCTTGGGCTTTGACCCGGCGGACCTGGAAAGGGCCGGTACAGCACGGCGATGGGGACTGCTCTCCATGCAGGAACGCGCCCAGGCGGTCGGGGCACGCTGGCGCGTCGAGTCCGGTCCCGAACAAGGCACACGCGTCGTCGTGGAGATGGCACGCTCTGCAGGAGGCAAGCGATGAGCATCACAGTATTCCTGGCTGACGATCACGCCGTGGTTCGCGATGGGCTACACGCGCTGCTGGACGCGGAGGCCGATATCACAGTCCTCGAGACGGCTGCTAATGGGCGGGATGCCGTGCGCCGGGTGGCCGAGCTTCGCCCCGACGTCGCCGTCGTGGACATCGTCATGCCCGATTTGGGCGGCATCGAGGCGACGAGGCAAATCCACGAGGCCCACCCTGCCACTCAGGTGGTGATCCTTTCTATACACGCCTCCGAAGAGTACGTGGTGCGCGCGCTGCAAGCTGGCGCGCGCGGCTACTTACTCAAGGAATCTGCCGGAGAAGAGGTCATCGACGCCGTGCGCGCCGTCAACGCCGGCCGGCGTTACCTGAGCGAGGGGATTGCAGATAGGTTGATCGACGGATATCTCGACCGGCACGGCGGATCTGAGGCAGGAGGCGCTCTGGCTGCCCTCAGCCCGCGCGAGCTGGAGGTGCTGCAGTTGGTCGTGGAGGGCAAGACGAGCCCGGAAATCGCGCGCATCCTCACCCTATCTCCCAAGACCATTGAGACCTATCGCAGCCGGTTGATGCACAAACTGAACATCAGCGACGTTCCCAACCTGGTCAAATTCGCCATCAAGCACGGTCTGACGACCGCGGAGTAAAAACCTTTCGCAGCCTCGCGAACCTGCGGGAGGTTCCCCCTTTTCTATTCACTACCAGGATTCCTCTGCACCGAATACCAGAAATCCCCTACAACAGATGTAAGGTATACCCCACAGACAGCCACCTCCGTTTTTAGTAAAATGGGTATAGTTCAGCCGTATCATCTTAATAAT
>CAZWPV010000001.1:0-24968 GCA_964635485.1 uncultured Anaerolineales bacterium | reverse complement strand
TTTCCATCCCCCCTGCCTAAGTCCCCCCCGCGGGCGGGGGGGGGGGGGCGGGCGGCCCCCCCCCCCCCCCCCCCCACCCCCCATCTCCCCCTACTTATTGAGAAGATACGTTCAGCCGCTCCCGCTGGGTTGTCAGATCCAAAGTGGGCAGGGTGAACAATTACGGCGTTAGCCAGGGGAGCTTGTCGAGTAAAGGAGGAAGGAGTATGCAATATGACACGCTATCTGCCGCATGCGTCACCGCCCTGTGTAGAGTTGACGAGTGTACCATTGAACTATGGGTTAAGGCGGGGCACCTCCCCGGCGCGTTCCAGGAGTTTTTTGCGGATGGGAATCACTGGCGTGTTCCTCGCGCCCACGTCGAGCAGCTCATCGTCGATAGGGACCAGCCATCAGACCCCACCGTGTTGGTCGTGGTCCTTTCTCCCGTGCGGGACGATCGTCAGATCACGTCTGCCGAGGTGCAGGCGCAGTTTTATGAGATTAGCCCGGATACCCTCCGCGCCCTGCAGCATTGGCTTGACCTGGGCGGCGAACCTGCTCCCGCCTCCGATGATGTCATCTTTGGCGATAGGCTGGAGCGCCTGTTTACCCTGATAACCCAGCCCGACGGCACCCCCTTTACCAACGAGGCAATCGCCGAGAGAGCCGGGCTCACCGATGGTACGTATGTGTGGAAATTGAGGAACAAAAGATGGCGGGCACAAGACCCCAAGCTGTCCACCGTCGCTGCCCTGGCCCGGGCTTTTGACGTCAGTCCCATGCACTTTTTCGTCCACACCGATGTTTATGCTTTGCTGGCCAAGGAAAGACAAAGCGAAGAGGTTTGACATGAGACCCCAGATGGCAGAAACGATCCTGATCGTCGATGACCACGACACGGTGCGCCAGGCGCTATCCAGGTGGCTGGCGACCGTTTTTCACGACTGCCTCATCATGACGGCGGCCACCGGCGAGGAGGCCCTCGCCATCGCCCGCGATACGCCGCCGCAGGTAGTCGTCATGGATTTCGGCCTGCCGGGAATGAACGGGGCGGAGGCCACGCGGCGCATCAAGGCCATCGTGCCAACAGCCCGGGTGGTGATCCTGACCATCCACGATACCATGGCCTATCGTATGGACGCCGCCGATGCCGGAGTGAGCGCTTACGTACTCAAAGAGGACATGCAGGCGCAGCTCGTGCCAACCCTGAAGACGCTTATGGCTGACTGCGGGTGACTTTCGAGGGATGTCGATGCTTTTTTTTCATACGGAGGCATGGCGTGAAACCTGATCGCAAAACCGAGCCCCAGACCGGGCCCGAACTGGAGGCGGTAGAGGATGTGCACAGGCCTGCGGCGGCCCTGGCGGACACTCAGGAGCCAATCGAGCTGATCGTTGATACCCTGCCGGTTCTGCTGGCTTACATCGACGCAGAGCAGCGCTATCTGTACGTCAACCGGCTTTACGCAGATTGGCACGGCCTTGCCAGAGAGGAAATCATCGGGAAACACGTCCGCGACGTCCTGCAAGAGACGACGTATCAAAGGGCGTTACCTTCCATCGAGGCCGTTTTGAGCGGCCAGAGAATAACGTACGAAAACGTCGCCTACGATACGCAGGGCCAGCCCCGCACGGTGCGGGCTACCTACATGCCTCATCTCGACGAGAACGGGCAAGCAAAGGCCTTCCTGGTGATGATCGAGGACATCACCGAGCGCAAGCAGGCCGAAAGAGCCCTGCAGGAGTCGGAAGAAAAATACCGCAATCTCTTTGAGGAAGCGCTAGATGCCATAATCGTCGCGTCTGCCGAGACGGGTGTGCTAATCGATTGCAATCGGGCCGCCACCCTGCTTTGGGGCCGAGAGAAATCCGAACTTGTTGGCCAGCATCAGCGCATACTCCACCCCCCTGAGGAAACAGAAGGTGAATTCTCCCGGACCTTCCAACAGCATCTCCGGGGGGAAAAAAGGCAGGTGCTCGAAGCGCAGATTGTGACCAAGAATGGCGAAATCAGAGACGTGGAGATCATGGCCAATGTCTTTGAACTAGGCGGCCAAGGACTCATCCAGGGGATATTCCGCGACATCACTGAGCGTAAGCGGGCCGAGGAGGCGCTGCGACAACGCACCCGCGCCCTGGCCCTGATCAACCAGGCAAGCCGGGGGTTCAGTTCCAGCCTCGACCCGAGTCAGGTGTTTGCAATTGTCCTGGAGGAAGCGCGCCACCTGCTGGATGTAGCGGCTTCCTCGATCTGGTTGGTCGATCCTGAAACACAGGAACTGGTCTGTAGCCAGGCCACCGGTCCCAAGTACGAATCGGTCGTCGGCTGGCGACTGGCGCCGGGAGAGGGTATCTCCGGTTGGGTGGCCACTCACGGTGAGAGTTTGATCGTGCCGGATGCCGAGAAAGACGAGCGTCATTCGGCGGAGGTGAACCGGCACATCGGGTTGACCATGCACTCCATCCTCAGCGTGCCCCTGTGCGCCAAGCAGTCGGTGATCGGGGTGCTCCAGATGCTGGATAAGCAGGTCGGGCGGTTCGACACGGAAGACCTGCAGATACTGGAGCCACTGGCGGCGTCGGCGGCCATCGCGATTGAGAACGCGCGGCTCTATCAACGGGCCCAGCAAGAGATCGATGAGCGTAAGCAGGCTGAGGAAGCGCTGGCCGCCGAACACACCCTACTGCACACCATCGTTGAAATCTTGCCAGCCCTGGTCTACGCCAAGGACACCGCGTGTCGCAAGTTTCTGTCCAACCGTGTGGACGTGGAATACATGGGGGCGTCAACGGAAGCCGAGGTGCTCGGCAAGACCGACTTCGACTTCTACCCAGAAGACATGGCCGCTCGGTTCTACGCCCGAGACCAAGCCATCATCCAAACCGGCCAGCCGCTGATTGACTACGAGCACACCATCGTCACTGCCGACGGGCAGCAGCGTTGGCTGCTCACCTCCAAAATACCACTGCGGGACAGCGCCGGGCAGGTGATCGGGCTGGTAGGCGTGGGCCAGGACATCACCGAGCGTAAACAGGCCGAGGTGGCACTGCAACGCTACGTCGAGCGTCTGAGAATCCTGCGCGCCATCGATGGCGTCGTCTTGGCGGCTCAGTCGCCACAGGAAATTGGCCAGGCCGTCTCGCGCCATTTGCAGCGATTGGCGCCCAGCGACCGGGTTCTGATCTCGTCGTTCGATCTCGAGAAGGGGAAAGCCACGGTGCTCGCATCTCTGGCAGGCGACGGAGTCTGGTTGGAAGCAGGGGCACAGATTGAGCTGGAGGCATTCGGGAGCATCGAGAACTTGCGGACGGGCAAAACCAGCGTAGCGGGCGATGCTCAAGCGCTGGAAGAGACACCGCTTGGACTATCTGGCACACTGCTCGAAGGCAGCCGTTCATATCTGCACATTCCACTCATTGTCCAGGGGGAGTTGGTAGGCTCCCTTCTGCTGGCGTCTGAGAATCCCGCCGCTTTCACCACTGAGCACGTGGAGATTGCGCGCGAGCTCTCTGGGCAGTTGGCCATCGGCATTCGCCAGGCCCGCCTGTACGAGCAGATCCAACGTCACGCCGAAGAATTGGAACAGCAGGTCACAGTGCGCACCGCCGAACTGGCGCGCCGCAGCGCCCAACTCAGGGTTGCCGCCGAGGTGGCCCGCGACGCCACTACGGCGCACAACCTGGACGAATTGCTGAATCGGTCGGTGAACCTGGTGCGGGATCGCTTTGGATTCTACCACGCCGGCATCTTTATAACCGACCAACGGGGCGAGTACGCCGTTCTGCGCTCTGCCACCGGCGAGGCCGGGCGGCAGATGCTGGAGCACGAGCACAGGCTGAAGGTGGGCCAGGTGGGCATCGTGGGCCACGTCTGCGCCAGCGGCGAGCCGCGCATCGCCCTAGACGTGGGTAGCGATGCCGTTTACTTCGACAACCCCTTTCTGCCGGACACACGCTCCGAGATGGCGTTGCCCATGCACGCGGGTGGGAACGTCATCGGCGCTCTGGACGTACAGAGCACCGAGGAGGCGGCCTTCGACCAGGACGACGTCGAGATCATGCAGGTGATGGCCGACCAGTTGGCCGTGGCTATCGAGCGAACGCGCCTGTTCGAGCAGGTGCAGGCCACGCTAGAAGAGCGGCTGCACACGGTCATCTCCAAGATGCCCATCGTCCTGTGCGCTCTGGATCGCCAGGGCGTGTTCACTCTTTCGGAGGGCAAGGGCCTGGAAGCCCTAGGGCTCAAGCCGGGCGAACACGTGGGGCAGTCGAGCCTCGACGTGTACCGCGACGCGCCGGAGATTCTGGAGGATTTTCGCCGTGCGTTGACTGGCGAGGTAGTGACCTCGATCCAGGAGCGGGCCGGTTTGATATTCGAGGCATGGTATTCCCCGCTCCGAGACGAGAGCGGCGAGATCACCGGCGTCATTGGGGTGGCGACCGACGTCACCGAGCGCCATCGCATGCAGGAACAGATGCAACGGCAAGAACGGCTGGCAGCCGTGGGGCAGCTGGCCGGCGGCATCGCTCACGACTTTAACAACTTCTTGATGACCATCATCTTCTACGCCCACCTGCTCCTGCGCGACGAGGATGCGTCGCCGGACGTCACCTCGGTCGCCGAGACGATCGTGGGAGAGGCTAATCGGGCGGCCGCCCTGGTGCGGCAGGTGCTTGACTTTAGCCGCCGCTCGGTGATGGAGACCAAGCCGGTGGATCTGTCGTCCTTCGTCGCGGAGGTGGTGGACATCCTGCAAAAGACCCTCCCAGAGAACATCCGAGTCGTGACGAAGATGGGAGAGGACGACTACACGGTGGGGATCGATCCGACCCGCATACAGCAGGTGATCATGAACCTGGCGTTGAATTCACGGGATGCCATGCCGGACGGCGGGACCCTGCGTATCGAACTGTCCAGGATGACGGTCGAGTCTGCGAAAGTGAGGCAGCCGGGAGTTACGGATCTGGAGTTGACGACGGGCGATTGGGTGTGCCTGTCTGTCCAGGATGCGGGAACGGGTATGGACGAGCGCGTGCGCGCGCACCTGTTCGAGCCTTTCTTTACCACCAAGGGGCCAAAAGGAACCGGGCTGGGGCTGGCCCAGGTATACGGCATCGTCAAGCAGCACGGGGGAGAGATTGGTGTGGAGACCGAAGTGGGCCGTGGAACGACGTTCCGCATCTACCTGCCTGCCTACATGGAAAAACACAGAGTGGCCCAATCAGAGGAAATATTGGCCATTCCCGAGGGCAGAGGCGAAGCTATCCTTTTCGTAGAGGATGAGGAAAAAGTGCGGGACGCAGGGCAGCGCGTCCTCCAATCGCTGGGCTATCGCGTTATCACAGCGTCGAATGGCAGGGAGGGATTAGAGGTCTTTGAGGAGGCCGGTGGGGTGGACTTGGTGCTCACGGACATGGTCATGCCAGAGATGGGGGGCAAGGAGTTGATCCAGGAGTTGAAGCAGATTGCCCCCGGCCTCAAAGTCCTGGTCATCACCGGCTACACGATGCAAGAGGATGTACAGGCGTTAAAGGAAATCGGCTTCGCGGACATTATCTATAAGCCTCTCGACGTAGGTGTTCTGTGCAAGACCGTTCGCCGGATGCTAGACGCGGGTACAGAGAACGAATAGCGTGTGCGAAGAAGGTGGATAGTGGACAGTATTGGGCACGTGTTAGTCGTGGAGGATCAGCCCTCCCTGCGGGTGGCCATCCAGCGCTTCTTGGAAGCGGATGGATACGCGGTCTCGACCGCCAACGACGGCGTGCAAGCACTGCAAGTGATGGAGGGAAAGGCTCCCGATATCATCTTGGCAGACATTATGATGCCCGGCATGGATGGGTATGATTTCTACCGTGCAGTGCGCGCCCACGCCGAGTGGACGTCGATTCCCTTTATCTTTCTGACCGCTAGGGCACGGCGCGAGGATGTGATCAAGGGAAAAGCACTGGGCGTGGAGGACTACCTGGTCAAGCCCGTCGATCCAGAGGAACTGCTGGTGACGGTGCGTGCCCGGCTGGCGCGCGCGCAGGCCGTCCAGGAAAACGCCGAGGCGAGGCTCGATGAGATTAAGCAGCAAATCGTCACCGTGTTGGGGCACGAGATGCGCACGCCGCTGACCTATATCCGTGGGTACACCGAACTGGCGCTGGAAGACATTCCTTCTTTGCCTCCTGAGCTTCTCGAGGAGTTCCTCCAGAGTATCAGCCAGGGAGCGGATCGACTGACCCGCCTGGCGGACGACTTTTTGACGTTAGTTCGGCTGGATACCGGCCAAGCGGAAAAGGAGTTTCGGCAGCTGGTAGAGGTGCGTAGCGATCTGGACGTGATCGTGACGCGCACGATCAGCCAGTACGAACCGCAAGCGGCGGCCAAGGGCATGACGCTGGAATATCTGGTAGAACCCAACCTACCGCCGGTGCAACTGTGCGAGCCGCTCTTTGCCGACGCACTGGGCAGGCTGATCGACAACGCCATCAAATTCTCCCAGGGGGAGGGAAAACGAGTTACGGTGAGCGCCCAGCAGGTACAGAATCAATCAGAGATCGCCGTGATTGACGAGGGTCCTGGAATCCTGCCCGGCGAAATCCCCCATCTCTTTGAGCGGTTCCGACAGGTCGCCAGGGAGAAGATGGAACAGCAAGGGGTAGGGCTCGGGCTGGCCATCGCCCAAGGGGTGATCCACCTACACGGCGGCGAGATTACGGTAGCGAGCGCCATTGGGAAAGGAAGCACCTTCACAATCAGGCTGCCGCCGGCCGAGGTGTGAGGCTACGCTCAGGATTGAGCGAGGTGAACGATGACCACAAGAAACAGCATATTGATCGTAGATGACGATCCCGGTCTTCGGGGTGCTATCGTCAGAACGCTCAGCGAGCGCGGCTATACGACTACGGTCGCCAGCACGGTGCAAGAGGCGCTGCACAGGATCGCCGAGGATGCCCCCGTAGTAGCCCTGATCGACCTCAGGCTGGAGGAAGGATCGGGTATGGATCTGATACAGGCGGTGAAGGAGCAAGCCTGGTCTACCGAATGCATCGTCTTGACCGGCTACGCCTCGCAAAAGTCGGCCATTGAAGCGCTCAACCTGGGCGCTTATGGATACGTGCAAAAGCCCTACGACCCGGAGCAACTGATGATGCTCATCCGAGGGGCCTTTGACAAGCGGTGGGCGGGAGAGATGTTGCAGGAGCAAACGGCCGAGCTTGGCCAGCGGCTCAAGGAGCTGCACTGCCTGTACAACATCTCCAACCTGATCCAAAGGCTGGGCATTTCACTAGAGGAGATTCTTTGGCAGAGCGTCCTGCTTATCTCTCCTGCCTGGCGATACTCAAAGGTCGCGTGCGCGCGGATCATCCTTGGGGAGCAAGAGTTCCAGACACCGAACTTTGCCGAGACCTCCTGGAGACAGGCCAGCAACATCATCGTGCATGGCAAACCAGGCGGCGTCGTGGAAGTGTGCTACCTGGAGGAAAAGCCGGCGAGCGACGAAGGCCCTTTTTCGAAGGAGGAAAGGAATCTGCTCGACGCCATCGCCGAGCGACTGGGCAAGATCGCCGAGCGCAAGCGGGTGGAGGAGGCGCTGCAACACTCCCAGGAAGCGACGGCGCGCAGCCACCGTTTGTTACTGGCTCTCAGCGACGCATCCGAGGCCGTACAGCGCGCCCGCACGCCGGAGGAAATATACTGCACGGTCTTGGATGAGGTAGTTCGACTGGATTACCACGCCCTGGTTTTCACTTTGACAGAAGATAGAACGCACATGGCTCTATCGTACGTGACGGCCAAATCCCCTCTCCTGCGAGCGGCAGAGGAACTGGCCGGGACTTCTGTGGCCGATTTTCAGGAGACCATGGAATCCGGTGTCTTCCACGTAGCGGTCAAGCCCGGTGGGTTTCACGACTGCCTGATCAGGAGCCAACAGGCCGTGTTTGTTGAGAGCATGGCCGAGCGTCTATCCGAAGATATGCCTGGTCTCATCCGCCCTTTGGCCGGGCAGTCTGACGGCGACTTGGAGGCGAAGCAAGGCATCTATGCCCCCTTGGTCATCGGTGGCCAAACCGAGGGGATACTGGTCGTTAATGGGACCGGCCTTACCAAAGACGATGCGCCAGCTGTGACTGCCTTTGCCAACCAGATCGCCATTTCCCTGGAAAGAGCGCGATTGTACCGGGAGACACGTGAGAGCGAAGAACGGTTCAGGACGATGAGCGCCTCAGCCCAGGATGCCATCATCATGGCAAACGACGAAGGCAGAGTGTCTTTCTGGAATGAAGCGGCGGAAAGGATATTTGGCTATTTGAATCAGGACGCCGTAGGCAGAGAAGTACACGTGCTTCTCGCCCCTCAGCGTCACCACGAAGCTTATCGACGAGCTTTTGAGAGACCCACAACAGCAGACCAAGAGCCTGCAGTCGGCGGGATGATCGAGTTGACGGCAATGAAACGGGATGGGACCGAGTTTCCGGTAGAGGTGTCTCTCTCAACTGTGATGCTGAGAGGTAAATGGCACGTGATCGGAATCGTTAGAGACATCACCGAGCGCAAGCTGGCTGAGGAATCGTCGCGCCAGTACGCCGCCGAGTTGGAGGCGCGCAATGAAGAACTGGACGCTTTCGCCCACACCGTGGCCCACGATCTCAAAGGGCCGCTGGGCAACGTGACGGGCTTTGCCGAGTTGCTGGTGCAGGATTATACAGCGTTTACGACCGAGCAGCTTCTAGATTGCCTCCAGGCGATCGTTCAGAGCGGCGACAAGATGACCAAGATCATCAACGCGCTGCTCCTGCTATCCAGCGTGCGCAAGATGGAAGAGGTACGGGTCGA
Source organism: uncultured Anaerolineales bacterium (assembly GCA_964635485.1). GTDB lineage: Bacteria > Chloroflexota > Anaerolineae > B4-G1 > B4-G1 > JAFGED01. The sequence goes on along the minus strand of CAZWPV010000001.1, from coordinate 16,159 downwards.
GCCGCTAGACATGGATAGTATTGTGGCAGAAACCCGAAAGCGGTTAGCCGGTTTGATCGACGAATCTCAGGCTGAGGTTATCGTACCCGGCGACTGGCCGGTGGCAGTGGGCTACGAGCAGTGGGTCGAAGAGGTGTGGGTCAATTACGTGAGCAACGCCATCAAGTATGGAGGGCAGCCACCGCGGGTAGAGTTAGGCGCAGAGACACAGCCACACGGCCTGGTACGCTTTTGGGTGCGCGATAACGGGCCTGGCATCTCGCCGGAAGAGCAGGCCCGGCTATTTACTCCCTTTACGCGGCTCGATCAGGCTTGCGTCAAAGGACACGGGTTGGGGCTCTCGATCGCGCGTCGCATCGTGGAAAGACTGGGTGGCCAGGTGGCTGTGGAGAGCGCGGTGGGGCCAGGAAGTGTGTTCTCCTTCACGTTACCGGCCGCACCCGCTTCACGCTAGCCCATGCTGTAAATGTGAGAGTGATGACCGAGTATCAGTCACAGCAGGAAGAATCGAGACGTCAAGTCTTGATTGTCGAAGATGAAAAACTGTTGGCCAAAGCCATCGCGGCGACGCTGGATCTGGAAGGCCTGCACACGGTCGTGGCTCACGACGGCGATGAGGCACTGGCATTCGCCCAGGCCTTGCACCCTGCCCTGGTTCTTCTCGACGTGATGCTGCCCGGTCGGTCAGGCGTTGAGGTATGTGCGACGTTAAAGACCGATCCCGAGACCTCGTCCATCCCGGTGATCCTCCTCACGGCAAAAGGTGGCAAAGACGACCGGGCTCTGGGATTGGCGGCAGGAGCCGATGCATACGTGGTCAAACCCTTCAGCCCCGTCCAACTCATCGACATGGTCAGAGAGACGTTGGCCGGCGACGAGCCACAGTATCACCGGCCGGACAATTTGTCCAAGATGCCAGCCGATCAGTTGATCGTGTATGCCCGCGATCTAAAAGAGCTGTTTCAACGGGAGCAAGCAGAGCATCATGCACTGGAAGAGGCGAGTCGCCGACTGGAGGAACTGGACCGCCTGAAAGCGGCATTCCTTGGCGTGGTGACCCATGAGATGCTGACTCCATTCGCCTCGATTGGCCTGGCGCTAGAGGTCTTGCAGCGCCAGAGTGCGGGATCTCCTGCCGAATTGAAGGATGCTTTGGAAGACCTGACGACGCAGATTGCGGGCCTGCATAGACTGGTCAGCGGCGTGGTCAAGTTCGCCGAGTTGGTTGGGAAAAGACGCGATCCTCAGCCCGGATACATCACGCTGGATCAAGTGATTCCGTGGGCGGTGCAGCCGGTGGCGATCCTGGCCCAGGCAAGAGAGGTGGATTTCAGGGTCCTCATCTCTCCTGACCTGCCAAAGTTGCACGCTGATCCCGTACTGATTGGGGAGGCAGCGTTTCAGATGGCTTACAACGCGGTCAAGTTCAACCTGCCCGGCGGGAGGGCCTGGGTGGAGGCTTTCGTGTCTGAGCAGACTGTCGTCATCCAGGTTTCGGACACCGGTGTGGGGTTGACCGAGGAGCAGTTGGCCCGGTTAGGCAAACCGTTTGAGCAGAGCGCCGATGCGCTTCGACGCGGCCAGGAGGGAGTAGGCGTTGGGTGGGCTTTCGTGCGCTACGTGGCCGAGGTGCATCGAGGGCGAACGAGCGTTGAGAGCCCAGGGCCGAGTCAGGGGAGCATCTTCTCCCTGATCATCCCTCTGGGGGCACCCGGGCAAGAGATGGAGACGTTTGAGGGCACAGATTTGAAGGTGGAAATGTGATTCCACGCTTTCTGCGCCGTCAAGGAATTCAGCCGAAAAGGTTTTGCTTACAGCGTCCCTTGCGCAGGCGGTTGAGCAACGCTCCACTCGCGCCGGTGGTTATCGCTGCCACCGCCAGCCACCAGGCGAGGGCCGGGCTGCTCGGGTTCTGCGCCGCAAAGCTTGAGATCGTCACGGCGGTGGGGGCTTCTGCCCCGGTCGAAACCGGCCCGTACCAGTTCCTCGCGCCGCCGATCTCGATCTCCTCGAGCTTGTAGTAGTAGGTCGCGCCGAGCGTGACGCCGGCGTCGGCGTAGGCATAAGGCCCACCCCACACCCCGCCCGGTGAGGCGGCGGGGATCAGCGTCTCGTTGACCCGCTCGTACTCGCCATCGGGGGCAGTGCTGCGCCACAGGTTGAAGCCGATGGTATCCACCTCCAGCGTCGTCTCCCACGCCACCACCACCTGCTCACCCTCCCATTCGGCGGTGAGGGCAGCCAGGGTGACTGCCGTAGGGTTGTTGTCGCCCATGCGCCAATCAGAGAAGGCGGTCACGTTCTCGGTGGTCAGCGTGTTGGCGTTGGTGTCGCGGGCAGAGACGAGCACCTGCTGCCAGGGGCCACCGTTCGAGCGGTACAGGCTCATCGTGCTCTCGGTGTTTCCGTTCATCTCGGCCTGCGTGTACCCCAGCGTCAGCGTCGCGTTGAAGGAGGTGCAGTCGGTGTCGATGCTGTACCCGCGGCCAACGCTGCTGCCCAGGGAGGCGTTCCGGCTCACCGTCACCGTGATGGTGCAGGCGGCGTCGGGCGCATCGGAGGGGAACTCGATCGTGGCGCCGGTCTGGCCAAAGGTGTACCGTTCGCCCGAATCGGTGGAGATGGCCCCGGTCACCGTCTGGCTGGAGGGGGCGGTATTCTCTTTTCTCACCGCCCACTCGTAGAGTACTGGAGTGACCTTGTTGTCTGAGGTGAAAAGCTCCGCCCGGAGATAGAGCTTGTCGTACGTTCCGGCGTCGAGGCCGGTGAGGTCGATGAAGTTGGTACCGAAACCGGCGGCGTTGCCGGGTAGCGCAGCATTGGGGATAATCGCCGGCGTGCCGCTGGCGTCGTAGTAGACGTGGACCTTCAGGTCGGTGTCGTTGGGCTCGCTGTCTGCCCAGTGAATCTCGCCCCACTCCGCGCCGACCCCAAAGTCTGCGATGTCGATGACGGGCGAGGTGAAGGAACCGGATTTTTGAGGCAGGTCCAGTTGGACGTCGCCGCCTGCTGCTATCTCGGTGTCATCGTGTGTGCCGGTCTCGAACTGCTCCCCGGTGGTCTGGAACCAGGCCGTGGTCGCATCGGAGGTATCGACGGTAAAGCTCCAAGTCGCCGACCAATCGCTCCAGGCCCCAATGAGGTCTTTGACCCGCACCCGCCAGTAGTAGGTCACGCCGTCGTTCAGGGCGGGGTCCGTGGCCTGGTAAGTGTAGGTGACGTCGCTACCGCTGGCGTAGGGATCGCTGCCGCTGAACCCTGTGCCATCGACGGAGGAATTTCGATCAACCAGCGGGGAGCTAAAGTCGTAGTCGTCGTCGACCTGGATGCGGTAGCTCAACGTGTCGGCATCAGGGTCGGTAGCGCTGAACGTGAAATCCGGGGTGGTGTCGTCGCTCTTCTCGTTGTCGAAGGGAGTAGACTGCGTGGGAGCCAGCGGGTCATCGTTCAGCGTGGCATAGTAGGGATCGTAGTCGGTTCTGCTGTTGCGGTTGTCGATCCAGACCACTGCCGGGTGGGCGTCGTATCGATAGCTGACGTCTACGGCCCGGAACCCCTCCTCGGTCGTGTTCCCGGCGTCGTTCATCGTGTACGGGTCGCCCCAGGAAGCCCCGTAGTCTGAGGTAGACAGCCGCAAGTAGGTAGCCTGGCTTTTATAAACGTAGACCGCCCGCACGTCCGCTCCCTGGGCGGCCAGGGAGGGGTAGCGCTCGTTGCTATTAGAGGCGGCGATGACAATGTCTGAGCCGTTATAGCTCCGCCCGCCATCCGTGGAGTAGCGGAAGTAGATGTCGTCGTTGTTGTTCCGTCGATTGTACTGGTAAGCAAAGTAGACGTTGCTGCCGCTGGCGGCCAGCGTCGGATAGGCTTCCTTGCGACCGTTCGTGTAAGAGAGGGCTATGCTCCACGAGTTGCTGCCCTCCGTTTCATAAATCACGTACACATCCCCTTCACCAGGATAGTCGTACTGGTAAGCCAGGGATACGTAGGTCGTGCCGCCGCTATCGCTAAGAGCAGCTACCGGGTAGAGGCGGGAGTATGTCCCGGACGAGAAGGCCGCCGTGCTCCAGCTTCCTCCCCCATCGGTCGAGTACAGGTAGCGCAGGGTGTAGACCGAGCCGGAGCGGTACTGCCAGACCATATAGACGGTGGCCGTGGCCCCTCCGCCGTACGTGGCGATGGCGGGGTTCTGCGAACCGTCGGAAAGGCCACTGAAGTAGCCGCAGTTCCAGTTGCTGATGTTTCCAGGATTGGTGGACTTGCAAAAAGCTGGATAGGTGGTGCCACCCGGCGTGTGGTCGATGGCGATAAAGATGTAGCCGGAGGTGTCGATGGCAATGACTGGATGTCGCTCGTTCCCGGATCCACCGATGCTGTGAAGTGTCCAGGTAGATCCGCTGTCGGTGGACTTACCGACGATGGTGTCGTAGTTGGCGCCGTCGAGGTACTCGTAAACCACGTAGATGTTGCCGGAGGAATCGGTGACCGTGTCGATGTGTGTTGCCGCGCCCGGCAAGCTGTAGGCCCCGTCAATCTGTACGTTGGTGTTCGGGCTTGCGTCCAGAAGCGCGCCAGGTTCCGCCGCGTCTAGAGATGCCGGGAGTTTATCCACAGACATAGGGATAGCCTCCCACTGCGCCGCGTCCGATTCGAGCGCGATAGGGGCGTCGGGAATCGAATCGGCGGCCCTGACACGCAGTTGCGGCAATACGGCCAGAAACAAGAACGATGAAGCTGCAACAGAAAGACCCGCCCGTGCCCATTTGAACCCATTGGATACTTGCCTGTCCATTCTGTCTACTCCTTAGCTTCTCCTACTTATCTGGTTCCTCCAGCTACACTTATGATAGCAGATAAATGTTACGAACTAAATTAAGGCCAGGCGTTACTATTCACAGGCATAGGCACTTGACAGGATTCAGCCTGCCGCAAGCTGCTGGGCTTGAGTCCATGCGGTAAAGCGGGCTTCCTTCGACTCCGCCCCTCGACTTGCTCGGGGGGCGCCTCAGGACAGGTCTCGCTGGCTTCAGCCTGATCTTGCCAAATCAGAACATTCGTGCTGTGCTATCATCAACCTTGTATCCACCGGCAGCGGTACGCGCCCTCGGCTTCGCGGAACCTCCTGCTGGACGGCCTCACCGCTTGGGGCCTGCCGCGCTGACCTGGCGGCCACCAAACGGCCTTAACGCTCGCGCCTTCACTTCGCGCTGATCATGTGGATGCGCTGGTATGGGACTGGCTGAAGGACTGGCTACAGGACCCGAAGAAGTTAGCTGAGAAACTAGAGGTCTATCGGACGGAGCGCAAGAAGGCAAATGCCCCCGTTCTGGCACAAATCGAAACGATTAACAACCTGCTCCGGGGCACAAGGCACAATTGGAAAGGCTGATTGACCTATATCTGTCCGGCGCCGTTGACAAGGATATGCTGTTGGAGCGTAAGAAACGGCTGGAGGACACCATCGCCAAGCTGGAAGTAGAACGGGATGGTATGGAGATGCGCTTGCAATATATCTTGCCGGATGATCAGATATGTGAGGTAGCCACATTCGGTGAGCGCCTATCGGCCGGATTGGGGAGTGCCGACGAGGATTTTGCAGAGCGACGTCGCATAGTCGAGTTGCTAGACGTGCGGGCAAATCTCGTGGTAGAGGATGGGGAAAAAGTTATCTATCCCACGTTCATACTGAGTAAAGAGCCGGGGAGCACACGTCTCAGTATGGCGGATTGCGCTGCCCCCCACAGGTAGGGGCAAAAGATGCGGATGGGGTCGCCATAGGTGAACTCCAGCGGCTCGCCGTCGAACTCGTAGGCCAGCAGCGTGCGCTCCTGCAAGGCAACCTCGAGTGGAATGCAGGTGGTATAGGCCTTGCGGTAGGAGATGAATTGGACGTGTTTGGCCTCGGGCTTGGGGTTGGCCAGGGGCAGCAGGTCGCTGAGGCGCACGCCGCCCCAGTTGCCGCGCACCGACCAGCCCGACACCGACGTCAGCGGGCATCGGCGACCGACTTGGGTAGATCGAGGATTTCCTGATACGTCAGCGTGACCGGCTTTTCGACCAGCCCGCCGACTTCGACTTTCCAACCCTGCGCCGAAAGAGGACCGGGGTGCCCCTCGGCCCAAAAGATAGGCGTTTGTATATCCGCCAGATTGCTCATTGTGCGACCTCCTCTTGGTTCAACCGATCCAGCAGCGCCAGCACGTCCTTGTTTTTCGGGATGTCGGCCATGTCGTCGCCAAAGTGAGCGAGGCGGATCACGCCGCGCTTGTCGACGATCAGCAGCGCGGGCATGCGGCCCAGCTTTCGCAGTTTGACCTCCTGGCCGTAGCGATCCGCGACGGTGTGGCGGTAATCGGCAAAGCCCACGAAAGGATAGCGCTCTGCCTCCCACACCTGCTTGAAGCGGCGCGGTCCCTCGGGGCCGATGACGAGGATTTCTGCATCGCGCTCTACGAACTTGTCATAGTCCTCACGCAACTGCGCGAGATGGGCACGGCAGTAGGGTCACATAAAACCGCGCGTGAAAACCAGGAGCACGTGCCTCTCCCCTCGGTAATCGGAGAGGCGGACGGCGTTTCCCTGCACGTCGGTCAACTCAAAGACGGGGGCTGCTTGCCCAACGCTGACTCGCTCGGCCATTGGCGACCTCCAATCTCAGGCTAGTGCTTTATCGCGTTCTTCCAGGAGTGCGTCGATCTCGGCGATGTCCTCTTGCGAGAGGGTCCAGTCTCCCGCCGGGGCCGTTTCCTCGATCTGGAAGGGGCGCCGCGCGCCGACGATGGCCGCCGTCACCTCCGGTCGCCGCAGCACCCAGGCGATGGCCAACTGCGCCAGCGGCCTGCCGTTTCGCTCCGCGATGGGGCGCAGCTTTTCGACCAACGCCAGGTTGGCGCTGATCTGCGGCTCACGGAAGAAGGGGTTCTGCTTGCGCCAATCCCCGTCGGGCAGGCTGGCGACGCGCTCCTTGTTGAATTTGCCCGTCAGCAGCCCGGCCTGCATCGGGCTGTAGGCAACCACACCGATATCGTTGGCGGTGCAGTAAGGCAGCAACTCCTCGACGTCGCGCCGGAGCATGCTGTAGGGCGGCTGCAGGGAGGCGACCGGATGGATCGCCTGCACGCGCTTGAGCTGGGCCACGCTGAAATTGGAGGCCCCGGCGTAGCGTATCTTGCCCTCCCCGATCATGTCGGCGATGGCTCCCCACGCCTCCTCGACGTCCTCGTCGGGCCTTGGCCAGTGGATCTGGTACAGGTCGATGACGTCCACGTTGAGGCGGCGCAGGCTGTCCTCTGCCTCGCGGCGGACGCTCTCGGCCTTGAGCCGCGCGTAGGTCGTGGTGCTGCCCTCGTCCCACACCAGGCTGCATTTGGTGGCGATGATGACTTGCTCTCGACGTCCAGCAATCGCCCTGCCGACTATTTCCTCCGAGTGCCCCACGCCGTAGGCCGGGGCAGTGTCGATCCAGTTGATGCCCAGATCGAGGGCGCGCTGGATGGCCGCGATGGACTCGGCGTCGTCCTGCGGTCCCCAGCCCCATTGCCACTCCCCGCCGATGGCCCAGGTGCCCAGGCCGACGGTCGTCAGGTGCAAATCGCTGTAGCCGAGCTTACGTGTCTGCATTCTGTTCCTCCTCTGTACCTTCCATCAGTTGCGACTTGACTGTGATGCCCTGCGCGAGCATCTTGTGAATCGGACAGTGCTTGGAGACCATGAACAACCTGCGCTTCTCCTCTGGCATCAGGCCTCCTCCGAACAGGGCGATCTCCATGTCGATCTGTTCCTTGTATTCCTCGATTTCCTCGCAGTTTTTGCAGTCGTCGGCAAAGAAGCGGTCGTACTCCAGGTGTATTTCCACCTCCGCCAACGGCACGTCGTGGTACTGGGCGTAGGTGTGCAGGATGATGGTCGTGCAGGAGCCAAGCCCTGCCAGTAGCAGTCCGTACGGTGTCAGTTGATGGATGTCGCCGACGGAGTAGAAGTCTTGGTCGTCTGGATTGCGAGGATCTTGAGCCTTGATCTCGGTCTCGAACTGGCTGTTTTGACGAACGATGATGCTTTCACCCATAAGTGACTCTCCTTGGATGTTCGACGGCCAAGGTCGCCAGTTTCTTGCTTTTGTACTAGACGCTTTTGACTATTGGCAGCCGAATTGTGAAGGTCGATCCTTCTCCGAGTTTGCTATCGACTGTGATCTCGCCGCCGTGCAGGGCGATCAGTCCCTGGGCAATGGCCAGCCCTAGCCCCGCACCTTGCTGTTCCATCTCTTCCCTGTCGATCTGTCGGAATCGTTCGAAGAGATGGGGGACTTGTTCAGTGGCGATGCCTATGCCTTCGTCCTGCACAATTATCTCTCCCCATTCATCACTGGCGCGGATACTCACGGTTACTTGTTTCCCATCGTTTCGGGAGAATCTGATGGCATTGTCTACCAAGCGACCCAGTGCATTGACGAAGAAGGGCTCGCACAGCCGTATCTGTGGTGGGTTAGGTGTCGTCTCGACCTGCAGAGTCATGTCTTGGGTGGATGCCTGTTCTGCATATTGCTGGACAGTATGTTTTACTATTCCGTTCAGATCCTGCTGTACGTCGGCCAGTGACTCAAAGTCCTTCATCGCTTGGCCTGTGTCCAACTGGACTAGTAGCAGCATGTCCTCGACCAGCCGGGTCAGCCGGTCGGCACCTCCTTTGATCGCCAGCAGGAAGTCTTGGAGATATTTGGCGGTGTGAGTGTCCTCCAACGCTAGCGCCGTGTACCCTTGGATGTAGGTCAGTGGTGTACGCAGTTCGTGACTCAGTGTATTGACGATCTGTTGTTTGAGTTGCTCAAAGTCCGCTTCCGAGGCCTCTTGGATGGCCTGGGTGCGTTTCAGCCGGGCCTGGACAGCTATCACTAGCTCCTCTGGGTCAAATGGCTTGACGATATAGTCCTCGACGCCCAGCGATTTTCCCTTCAGCATGTCCTCTTTCTCCGATCTGGCGGTCAGGAAGATGAAGGGAATCGGTACCCATTCGGGACGAGCGCGGACGGCTTCGTAGAATTCGTAGCCATTCATTCGGGGCATCATGATGTCCGCTACGATCAGATCGGGGCGGACTTTGTCCATCATATCCAATGCCTCCACGCCGTCGATGGCAGTCAGGACGGAGTAGTCCTCGATCTCCAAGACGTGTTGGATGGCTGCCAAGAGGGACTCGTGATCTTCGACGACTAGGATGTGCTGTGTCTCCATTTTCTCGCTCCAAACGGCGGTTGGCTACCAGGGCCTTCCTGTTGATCTACGTCACGCGCAAGAGGTAGCCAAATGGTGAAGGTGGTACCCATATCTATCTCACTTTCCACCGTCACCTGGCCTCCGTGCAGTTCTACGATATCCTTTGCGATCGCCAGCCCCAGACCCGTCCCGGGTATCTGCAAGCTCCGCGGTCGTTCCCCCCGGAAGAACCGCTCAAAGATGTGGGGCAGTTCCTCTTCCGGGATGCCCATCCCCGTATCGGCCACCGTTACTGTGCCCCACGTGCGACCTTTTGCTTCTTTCTCTGCGGTGGAGATGGCTATGCCCTCGCCCCTGGGTGTATACTGGATCGCGTTTGTCACCAGGTTGGCCAACGCCTGCGTCATTCTGTCGGGATCTACCAATACCTCTGGTCCCGGCTCCGCCGGACGGTGCTCGATGGTCATCTCCCTCTCCTGTGCCAGTGGTTGATGGTTGATAAAGACAGTCTCGGTTAGTTCATTTAGAGGAACAGAGCGGGGGCTGATCTCCAGCCGCCCGGTTTCGATGCGCGAGATCTGCAGGATGTCTTCTACTAGCCGCGCTTGCCGGTCAGCTTCTTGGGCTAGTGGGTTGAGGTATTCTTCCCATTTGTCTCGTGGCGACTTTTGCATCAACGCCGCGTACAGCTTAATCGTCGTGATGGGGGTCCGTAGCTCGTGGGAGACGTTGGTGACAAATTGCGACTTCATTCGATCTAGAGTTTTCAGGTGGCTGATGTCGTGGATTGTCACCAAGGCAGTCGCTTCCCCTTCGGCCTCTGTGACCGGCACTGCGCGCAATTCAAGGTCTACCCCTGCCAGTTCCAGCACCCGTTCTGGCCGCTCCGGGGCTCGTGCAGCTAGACCCTGTATTGCCTCGCTTAGCTGCACTGCATCATCGGGCGAGAGCGTTTGAGTGAGCCAAGCGTTGGCGATGGGGTTGGCTTGGATCGTTTTCCCCTGGCTGTCGGTGACGACGATACCGTCGGAGGAACTGCGCAGAATCGCTTCCAACTGGGCATATTGGGCCTGTATCTGGGCGGTACGCTCCTCCACGCGCTTCTTCAATTCCTCGGCGTGGCTGAGCAACTCTTGGTACAATCGCGAGTTCTCGATGGCGATAGCGGCATGGTTGGCAAAGGCCTGCAGCCGTCGACCGGCATCGATGCCGAACGGACTTGCCTGAGTGTCATTCACGTTCAAAAAGCCTACCGTTACGCCTCCCAGTTTTATAGGGGCGCCGATGTAGGCACGATGCCATTTCTGGCCTCCCAATACCACCCAGTCGGGGTCCGTGGAGGTGTCCGAGACGACGATCGCTTCCCCTGTCTGCATCATTTTCTGCAGATTAGGGATCTCGTCGAGTAGATATTCAGTTCTAGCTTCCGGGCCGTTCGCTGGCAAGCGTTCGTATCCTCGCCAGCGGACGATCTGGGCCTTGCCACCGTCTGTTACCAGCATGATGTTGAAGGCATCGCCCGGCACGACGCGCTCTACCTGCTCCAGGATGCGGTCGAGTACCTCGTCGGCCTCCAGGGTGCTGCCGACGACGGCGGCTGCTTCCTGCAGAGCCTCGGCCAACTCCCGTTGCTCCCGCTCGGCTTGGAAAAGGCGTAGCCTTTCTGTCGCTGCTCCCAGTTGCTGGCCGATGGCTTCCACCAGGGCAACCTCATCGGCAGCCCAAGAGCGGGGATCAGGGGAGACGATGGCCAGCCCGCCGATCCGGCGCTCTTCGACCTGGATGGGTATGGCGAGGGAGGAGCGGATGCCAAAGCTGGTCATGATGGGAGCGATGGCCGACAGCGGATCATCGTCTGTTACCCTACACCAGTCCTCCACGACGACGGATTTGGCAATGGCAAGGCCAGCGGCCAGAGCTTCGTGGGCATTGGTTTGCCCGGCCTTCTGCTCAATGCCCTGTATGACGTACTGGCCTGATTGCCAGATGGCGCCCATCACCAGACCAAAGGCTTGCAGCGTGTGCTCCAGCGCAGCCTTCAACAAGTCTGTGAGGACCGGCGCGCCAGCGGCGGCAGCAATTACGGCATTGAGGGCCTCCAGATGAGCGGCGCGACGGCGGATCTCTTCCTCGGCCTGCTTGCGCTCGGTGATGTCCATCCAGTTGGACAGGCGGTACTTGAATTCCCCGCTGCTTACGATCGGTACCGCGTTGATCTCAACCCAGAGTGGTTTCCCGTCCTTCCTCTGGAAGCACCTCTCGAGTCTACGTGTTTCTTGGAGCATTAACCCATTCAGCAGCCGGGTTTCTTGTTCCCATATTTCTTCCGGCCACCAGGGGTAGGGGGCTTTCCGGCCGATCAGTTCGGCTGCGGAGAACCCGGTCAGCCTTTCCAGAGCGGGGTTTGCATATCGTATCGAGGTGTCGGGATTGATGACGAGGATCGGGTGAGGAGAGTTGCCCAGCAGGCTGGAACTGAACTGCAGGCTATCGCGCAATGCTTCTTCTATCCGTTTGCGTTCGATGGCATACCTGATGGCGCGCACCAGCAAATTGCCGTCTATCTTTCCCTTGACCAGATAGTCCTGCGCGCCTTCGCGCACAGCTTGAAGGGCCAGCGCTGCGTCGTCGAGGCCACTCAACACGGTGATGGGCACGTGGGGAGCTTGGGCCTGCACCTGCAAGAACGTGTCGAGGCCCTGGCTGTCCGGCAGTGAGAGGTCCAGTAGTATTGCGTCGACGTCTCCCTTCGTCAGACGCTCTAATCCTGCCGAGAGCCGGTCGACCCACTCCAGCTCGAACGGAGCGTCTTTTATTTCGACCAGCATCTCCCGCAGCAGGCGAGCATCTGCCGGATTGTCTTCGATTAGTAGGATTTTGAAGGGGGTGACACTCATTTGCTTTTCTCTGTACTAACGATCTTGCTTATAGCCGGGATTGTGAAGTAGAGCGTAGATCCTTTTCCAGGTTCTGATTCCACCCACAGGCGTCCGCCGTGGCGCTCCACGATCTTTTTGCATACGGCGAGGCCAATGCCGGTGCCCGGGTACTCATCCCGGGTGTGGAGGCGCTGAAAGATCAAAAAGATGCGCTCTGTGTGTTCAGGGGCGATGCCGATGCCGTTGTCGCGCACTGAGAAGAGCCACTCGTCTTCTTTTCGTTCGGCCGTGACGTGCACCCTCGGTGGCTCTTCCTTCCTGCGGAATTTGACGGCGTTGCCGATCAGGTTCTGGAATACCTGGGTCAGTTGCGTAGCGTCGGCTGTTATCGTCGGCAGATCGTCGGAAGTGACTGTTGCTGCGCTTTCGTGAATGGCGATTTCCAGATTGGCGCGCGCATGGTTCAGTATGTCGTTGCAGTTGGTCGGTTCGAAGGGTTTGGCGTGGGTGCTCACGCGTGAATAGGTTAGGAGGTCGCGAATGAGCATTTGCATACGGGTTGCCCCATCTACGGCGTAGGCGATAAAGTCGTCGGCGTCTTCATCGAGCGCGCCTTTGTAGCGTCGTTCCAGGAGTTGCAGGTAGCTCGTCACCATGCGCAGAGGCTCCTGCAGGTCGTGTGAAGTGATGTAGGCGAATTGCTCCAGCTCTCGGTTGCTTCGCTCCAGTTCGGCGGCATAGTGTTCCAGTCGCTTCTCTGCCCGCGCCCGAATCGCTTCGATTCGGACGCGCTCGGCCAGCTCTCGCTGAAGCTTCTCGTACAGCCGCGCGTTCTCAATCGCGACGGCGACCTGGTCGGCCAGAGTTTCCATCACCATCACGTCGTTATCGTCAAAGGCGTTTTTTTGTGGGCTTTGGATGTCGAGGACGCCCACGATCTCCTCACCCCCCTGGAGTGGTACGCTCAACTCGGAGCCATCGGGCAACACGCCAGGGTAGAGGTTGACGTAGTGGGGTTCGGCGTTCACGTCGTTGGCCAACAGTGTCTCGCCATGCAGGGCCACCCAGCCGACCATGCCTTGGCCCAGTTTTAGCCGGTGATTGGGTGGGTAGAGGTGAGCAAACGAGCCGGCCTTCGTTCTCATCACCAACTCGTGCCGCTCGCGGTCCATCGCAAAAATAGCCGCGTGGTGATAGCCAAAGCTCTCTTGGACCAGTTGGGTGGCCCTTTCCAGCAGGCTGTCCAGGTCGAGCACGGCGGCGATTTTGCCCCCGACGTCGTTGAGGAGCGCCAACTGAGCTGCCCGTTGCCACAGCATCTCTTCTGCGCGCTTTATGTCGGTGATATCCTTTCCTGAACTAAGGATGCCGCTGATGTTTCCTACCTCGTCTCTCAATGTTGTGTTGTGCCAGGCGATGACCCTTTCCTCGCCGCTCTTGGTCAAAACCGAGTTCTCAAAATACTCGGCCCGCTCGACTTCTCCGGCCAGCAATGCCTGGAAAACAGCTTCCGCATCCTGTCGCACGCTCGCCGGCAGGAAGTTGTCCACCCACTTCTTACCGATGACCTCCTCCTCCTGTTGTTTGTATCCGAGAATCTCGCACCCTTTCTGATTGATGAGAGAGACTGTTCCAGCGGTGTCGAGGACCAGGAACATGACGCCCGCCATATCGAAATATATCCGTGTCTTGTCTCTTTCCTCTCTCAGCTTCTCTACGATCTGCCTATGCTCGATGGCGGCGGTCAATTGGCCTGCGAGGAGGGTGATACGTTCTAGGTCCGACTCAGTAAACGGCCTGCTGCGTGAGAGATCCATCAGGCCAACGGCCCTGTTTTCCGATACCAGTGGAATGGATATCACCGAGCGGATGCCCAGTGCAGCATAAATCTTGGGAACGAGCATTTTGAACGTCTCGTTCTCGGTGCACTCGGCCATCATCGTCCGAACAGCCTCGGGATCGTTGAAAATGCGCGGTTGTTTTCCCTCCAGTATCTCGCGGTACAGACTGCCGGGTTCCAGGTGGATTCTCACCGGTGGTATTTTCTGACCGAGGAGCTTCTCTACTTGGTTTGTGAGCGTCGGATTGAGGAATTGTCCCTGCATCATCAGGTGTTCTTTGTCTGCGCTGACCAAGTAAACGGCCGTGTCATTGCTATCGAAAACCTGTCTGAGCTCTTTGGACAGCAGGTTTAGTATCTCGTCCAATGTATCGCCACGGTTGATGGCGCTATTGAGTGAATTGATGAGTGCCAGGTCTTGTGCGCGCTGTTGAATGTCTTTTTCCGCTCGTCGCTGAAGGGTCGCAGCGACGTGAGAATAGATGGCAAAGATGAGGAGGGTGCCCAGGGCGAGCGCGCGCAACAGGATTTCGCGGGAGTCGGAGGGAAATATCCGCTCGATAATGCTCCCCTTTTCGAACACGGCGGCGTCCATGATGGATTCGAGGACCCAGTAGAATATGCCGAGAACAATGCCGGTTATGACCATTCTCCAGACGAGTGTATGCCTTTGCTTTTCCGTGTAGTCACCCATAATTTTCTAGCGCGCCTCAAACGGAGCCGTTCTCGTCGTGCGGCTCGAATGCGGATCATATTCCCAGCTGGAGGGATGCTGCTGCTTCCCTGCTTGACAAACGTTCGGGTTTGGCTTCCTCAGATTTCGAGATAGGTGCATACAAGTTTAGCACTTCACGCTATATGGCGCAAGTCTCGTTTCGCTAGGAGATCGAGGAGGGCGCTTGGCAGGCACTCCGCCTAATTGAAGGCTCTGAGTCCGCGTGATGCGCTAGACCGCGCCGTAGATGGGGATGCGCGCGCCGTTTATGGAGGCGGCGTCGTCAGAGCAGAGGAAGTGCATCGTGGCGGCGATGCGCTCCGGCGGCACCCACTTGGCCGGATCGGCCTTGGGTATGAACTCACGATTCGTCGGGGTGTCGATGATGCTGGGCAGGATGACGTTGGCGGTGATGCCGCTGCCCTTGACCTCGGCGGCGATGACCTCGGTCAGGGTGATCAGTCCCATCTTGGAGACGGCGTAGGCGGCCTGCTTGGCGCGGGGTTCGACCGCCGTCTTGGAGCTGACGTGGACGATGCGTCCCCAGCCGGCCTCGATCATGCCGGGGAGCACCGCCCGCGAGAGGAGGAACGCCGACCGCAGGTTGAGCGCCAGCATGTGATCCCAATCCTCCACGGCGGTCTCGCCCACCGACTTGCCGCCGCTCCAGCCACCGGCGACGTTCAGCAGTACGGCGACTTGGCCGAAGCGAGCCGTGACGGTCGCCACGAGATTTTCGACGCCGTCGGCTTGCGTGACGTCCGCCGCCACGGTGAAGATGCGCTCGGCGGGCAGGCCGGTCTCGGTCGCCAATCGCTCCAGCTTCTCCTCTGACCGCCCGGTCAGCGCCAGGTAAGCCTGTGTCTGAGCGAACTCGCGTGCCACGACGGAGCCCAGTGCACCTGTTGCCCCGGTGATGAGGATGACTTGATCTCGTAGCATGGTGCCCCCCTTTGTGGAAGGATAAGGGAAGGGGGAGACAAGGGGACAGGGAGACGAATTCTTGTTTCCTTGTCACCCTGTCTCCGTGTCGCCTTTGATCAGCCGGGCAAACTGCGCGCCAAATGCCTCGCCGTGCTCCAGGTCCTCCTCCGACGGGCTGCCGACGAACTCGAAGGAATCGGTCAACTCCCACTTGAGCGGTTCGATCAGGCTCTCAAAGCGCCGCTGCGCCCCGCCACTCCATCCATAGCTGCCGAAGCGGGCCACCTGCTTGTTCTGGATTTTTTTTACGGCGGCCATCTCCAGCACCTGGACCATCGGCGGGAAGAGAGATCCCTCGTAAGTGGGAGCACCCACGATAACTCCCCGCTGCGTCCACAGCGAGGGCAGGATGTAACTGACGTGGGTGTGCGTGACGTCAAAGATAGAGACCGGCACGCCCTCTTCGGAGATGCCCTGGGCTACCGCGTTCATCATCTTTTCGGTGTTGCCGTACATCGAGCCGTAGATCAGCGTGACGCCGACCTCGGTGGAGCCGGTAGCGTACTCGGCCCACTTTTTGTACAACTCC